>CAYXVW010000076.1:0-10384 GCA_964468695.1 uncultured Balneolaceae bacterium
ATAATGAATGATTCCTACTATAACCCTGAAGACCTGAAAAAATTTGAAGATGTCAGCGAATTTGGTCCTGAGCTGGCCGAAAAATTCTTTGATTACTATGGGGCTGTATTTGAAGAAGGAGCCCTGAGTGCCCGGGAAAAAGCATTAATTGCATTGGCCGTATCGCATACGGTGCAGTGTCCGTATTGCATTGATGCCTATACCACGGAAAGTCTTGAAAAGGGAGCCAGTGAAGAACAAATGATGGAGGCCGTACATGTGGCTTCTGCTATCCGGGGCGGCTCCTCTCTCGTGCACGGAGTACAGATGATGAACAAAACAAAAGATCTGAGCATGTAACGTTTTTCCATTGGCTTACGTTCTACCTACATCCTGAAAAGGAAGCAGGTAAAACCAGTACTATCTGACTTTTGAAATATCAATACCTATGATTAAATCCCTTAAGACCATAGATCATAAGCTTTCCGATCCGGCTTACCAGCTGCATGTGCTCAATAACCATTCGGAATCTCTGCGTCAACAGCTAAAATTCGAGGAAAAGCTAAAAGAGATTGACCTCTTTCCGCTCCGTCCTACGGGTATTGAGATCTTCCAAATCAACCTGGGATATATGTGTAATATGACCTGTAAACATTGTCACGTGGATGCGGGTCCGGACCGAACCGAAGTTATGAGCCGAGAAACACTGGAGCACTGCCTGGAGGCTCTTCAACAATCCGACATATCCACGGTTGACTTAACGGGAGGCGCGCCGGAGATGAATCCCCATTTTCGTTGGTTCGTCGAGGAAGTTTCTGAGCTTGGAAAAGATGTTATCGTCCGATCCAATCTGACCATCCTGACGACTGCTCCAAAGTACCAGGCACTGCCCGAGTTTTTTGCAGAGCACGAAGTGGAAGTAACTTGCTCCCTCCCTTTTTATAACAAATCCCGTACCGATCGGCAGCGGGGCGAAGGAACATACGACCGTTCTATTGAAGCACTAAAAAAACTCAACGCTATCGGTTATGGTAAAAAAGAAACCGGACTGGAGCTGAACCTGGTATATAATCCGGCGGGGGCATTTCTGCCCGGTGGACAGGAGGGGCTTGAAAAAGAATTCAAGCGTCAACTTGCTCGCAAACACGACATAACGTTCAATAACCTGTTTACCATTACCAATCTTCCTATCAGCCGTTATCTTAACTTTCTATTGGAATCTGGCAACCTCGATGAATATATGGATAAACTTATCAGCTCTTTTAATCCCGCAGCGGCCAAAGGTGTAATGTGCCGCGATACGATTTCAGTGGGATGGGATGGAACTCTTTACGATTGTGATTTTAACCAGATGCTGGAGATGCCGGTGGAAGAGGGTGCACCAAGGCACATTAGCGACTGGAATGAATCTAAACTCAACAGCCGGGAGATAAGGGTAAATCAGCACTGTTTTGGCTGTACCGCCGGTGCCGGGAGCAGCTGTGGAGGAGCAACAACTTAAAAACAGGTTCTGATTTCAATGGACGATATAAATGACGGAGATGGGCGGGTACTTATGGTTTTTATCAAGAATCCCCGATTGGGGAAGGTAAAAACACGTCTGGCCAAGTCTATCGGCGAAGCGCACGCCCTTGCCGTCTATAAAGAATTACTCAGGCTTACAAAATCGGTTACCGATCCGCTGCAAGTTACCAAACAGCTTTGGTATTCCTCATTTATTGACCGTAATGATATTTGGCCCGATGATATTTATGACAAACGACTTCAAAAAGGCGCAGACCTGGGCAAGCGGATGCAACATGCATTCCAAAAGGCCTTTGACGAACCGGTTGAGAAGGCAGTGATCATCGGAAGTGATTGTAGCGCCCTTACCACTAATATTATCCGCCAGGCTTTCCAGGCACTGGATAACCATCGTGTAGTTATCGGACCCGCCCGGGATGGAGGGTACTATCTACTGGGGATGTCGCAATACTATCCGGATATTTTTACAAACAAATCGTGGAGCACTCCCTCTGTTTTCACGGAAACGATAGAGCAGCTACAAGAGCAAAACATTTCCTATACTCTTTTACCAAAGCTCAACGATATCGATACATACGAAGACCTCAAAGCTTCAAAACTACCCACGCCAAATGAGCATTAGCGTCATTATCCCCACCTTTAATGAAGCGGATACCGTAGCAGAAACGATAACGGCTGTGCGAAAAAGCACCGAAGGAAAAAGTCCGGAGATAATTATAGCTGACGGTGGTAGTACGGACCAGACCATTCAACGGGCCAAAGATGCTGATGTTAAAGTCATCAGGTGTCCCCGACAGGGAAGGGCTGCCCAGATGAATTACGGAGCCGGGCACGCCGGGGAACCAATACTGTACTTCCTGCATGCCGACAGCCATCCCCCACCCAATTTTGATACCTCCATCAAGAAAGCGATGGATCACGGATATAAGGCCGGCTGCTTCCGGCTCTCTTTTGATGACGACCATCCCCTACTCCAATTTTATGCCTGGTTTAGCCGCTTTGATATTGATCTGTTTCGGTTTGGGGATCAAAGTCTGTTTATAGAACGGGAAGCCTTTGTGCAGCTCCGGGGATTCAGAGAGGATCATATCGTTATGGAGGATCAGGAAATGGTGCGGCGCATTAAAAGGCACTACTCTTTTAATGTCCTTGAGGATTCCGTCACAACCTCCGCTCGTAGATACCGGAAAAATGGTATTATAAAACTACAGCTGGTCTTTATACTTATTCTCACCCTCTATTATATGAGCGTATCCCAACAGCAATTGGTAGCGATATATAACCGTCTTATTGATTAGGGGCAATGTCTGAATATGAACCTAAATCAATCAAATATTACGATTATTCAGTGTTAAGAAAAAATTCCTCCACTTTCTCGTGAACAGCCCCATCGGGATCCAGCTTACTTTCATATAAAACAAACTCATTAACAGGCACCCCGGGAATTCGCACCTTTTTATGTTGATTGATAAAAGACATAACATCTCGCCTGGGAGTCCCTTTGATGCGCGCTAATGTTATATGGGGTATAAAAGGTCGGTCTTCCGCTTCAAATCCTATTTCAATGCATTGCTGCTCGATCTTTTGCTGGAGATCCTTCAGCGGTTCCGGCCTGGCAATACCTATCCACAGGATTTTGGGCCGCCCTTTTCCCGGGAAAGTGCCAAATCCGCTGATCGTCATCTGAAAAGCAGAGTGACGGATACTCTTTAGGCCTCGGATGAGTTCAGGTAACTGGTCGCGATCGGTCTCTCCTAAAAACTTGAGGGTGATATGGAGCTGGCCCTGCGACTGCCATCGCACACCATCCATCGACTGGTACAGCTCCGATAATTTTTCCCGTACCGCTTCAGGCAGCGGAATAGCTATAAATAAACGCATTAGTGATACCGGACCTCAAAGGTATCGTAATCCTCATCGGCCTCTTCAACCTCCACATCAATATTGTCGACGCGACTGGAACCGGGTCCTTGTTCACAGCGATTCACCATCTCCCGAATATGATCCATCGGTCCGGCAAAGACCGCCTCAACACGTCCATCGGGCAGGTTTTTAACCCACCCATAGACTCCTACCTCTTCAGCATTAACCTTGGTAAAATGACGAAATCCTACTCCTTGAACTCTTCCTTCAATGAATACGTGCGCTTGTTGCATATAAATTTACTCCTGTTTTCTTTTTTATTTGGGTAAAACAGTTCTATTCTATATCCCTTTAGCGCCCAAATGTACCAAATTGGAAGGAAATATCTAACTTTCAACGATTTATAATTATAAAGTTTGTATAATTCGGTTAGATCAATGTTATATTTAGACCGAATAGACCTCGTTACAGCATGACACTTACGCAACTTTCTTATATTGTAGCCGTTGACCGCTATCGACATTTCGCTACTGCAGCCGAAAAATCGTACGTTACCCAGCCCACCCTTAGTATGCAAATTCACAAGCTTGAAGATGAGCTGGGCATTACGATCTTCGATCGTTCGAAATCTCCGGTAATTCCTACTGAAATCGGAGAGAAGATTATAGAACAGGCCCAGATAATCCTAAAGCAGTCTAAGCATATTGAGGACATAGCTTCTCTCTCGGACGACCAATTACGCGGAACCTTCAGGATTGGAATTATCCCAACCGTAGCACCCTATCTGTTACCGCTCTTCCTGCGCAACTTCAGAGACCACTATCCGGATGTACAGCTTATTATTGAGGAGGTCGTTACAGATGAATTGCTGGACCTGCTGGACGACGACTATTTAGATATCGGTATCATAGCCACTCCGGCTGACCGGGGACATATCTTTGAAGAAGAACTCTACTATGAGCCTTTTATAGGTTATGTAGCTCAAAGCCATCCCTTGGCTGAAAAAGAGTTTTTAACGGTAGAAGACCTCGAAGTTGCCAATATCTGGTTGCTGAATGAGGGACACTGTTTTCGGGATCAGACGGTTAAACTCTGCAAGAAATTCAGAAAAAACAGGCTCGATAATCCGGATATTGAATTTGAAAGCGGTAATCTCGAGACGCTTAAACAGCTGGTGGAACAAAATTTTGGTATGACTTTATTGCCCTACCTGGCTCAAAACCAAATTGACATGCAGTGTGCCAACGCTCACATCCGTCATTTCAAAGATCCGGTGCCACGCCGCAAGGTACGCATGGTATACGGACGGGAGTATCTGAAGCAAAATATTATAGAAGCTTTTAAGCAGGAAATTATGGATGCCGTTCCCGATGAGCTCAAAGGAGAACAAGAGGGATTGCTGGTAGAATAAATCAATCGATATAGCCAAAAATATCTCTCATATACTCACCCGTTTATATCCTGACAAAACATTTAGTATTTCTGTCACAGGTTCCCTAATTTTGATGCTTATTTTGAAACGAGAATGTAAAATATATTAGTGGAACACTCGCTACTGCTCTGGACCGTCTTCAATGTCTTTATCATCATTATGTTGATTATAGACTTGGCGGTCTTTCATAAAAAAGACACCGAAGAAAGTATCAGAGAGGCGCTCATCTGGACGGGCGTTTGGATTGCATTAGCCCTTGTCTTCGGTGTTGGTGTGTACTACTATATGGGTTCTCAGACTGCCCTCGATTATTATACCGGCTATCTTATTGAGAAATCCCTGAGCGTTGATAATATCTTTGTTTTCCTGCTGGTCTTCTCCTATTTCAATGTTCCCGCAAAATATCAGCACAAAGTACTCTTCTGGGGAATTTTCGGGGCCCTTGTCATGCGATTTTTCTTCATCTTTGCCGGGGTTGCGCTCATCGAACGCTTCCACTGGATCATCTACATATTCGGGGCTTTCCTGGTCTTTACGGGTATTAAGCTGGCCCTTGACAAGGATAAGGAAGTCCACCCCGAACGCAATCCGGTGCTGAAGCTATTCCGTAAATTCGTTCCCACGACCAAAGGATATCATGGTTCCCGCTTTTTTATACGGAAGATGGGCAAGCTCTATGCGACACCTCTATTCATTGTTTTGATCGTCATCGAGACCACCGACCTTGTTTTTGCCATCGATTCTATTCCAGCCATTTTAGCTATTACACGCGATGAATTCATTGTCTACAGTTCAAATGCCTTTGCTATCCTTGGACTGCGGGCACTCTATTTTGCCGTATCGGGCATTATGAGACTGTTCCATTACTTGCACTACGGACTCTCCCTTATCCTCGTCTTTGTAGGTATAAAGATGCTGACGGAGGAGTTTTTCCATATTCCTACCCCCTATGCCCTGGCTTTTGTCGCTCTCACGCTTACAATTTCAATTGTAGCTTCTATTCTTTATCCGCAGGAAGAAGAAGTTTTACCAGAAGAACTGGAACAAAAGCAGCCAATATCACAAGATAAATAACTACAGAGCATGCCTTTTTCCACCAAATGGTTTCTGATTTATTATGCCATCCTGGGATTACTATTTATTAGCGGTGGAAGCTATCTGGCATTTCGTCCCGCAGTTATCAAAAAATGGTTGCTTCGCGTTGCCGAGAATGAGAAGCCTCCTGTTCTGCTCATTCGCATCCTGAAATATCTGGCTCTTTTTACCCTGCCGGGACTTGTACTCGCTTTCATCCCCTTTTCCTGGATTGAACTTCTGTTCTGTATATGGAGTTTATTACTTATGTATATTGCAGGAGTTCAGCTTGTTCGCTGGGACCAAAGCCGCACGCTCATCCAAAAGAAACAAGAGCAAATGGCTTCTTCTATCCGCAAGAGTGGTGCCATAATGGTGTCAGTGGGATTTGCTATACTACTGTTAGCATACTCAGTTGTTGAACGAGCCATTTAAATAAGCAATGCATATTACCACTCCGGGTTATCACGGCATCCTGTTGCCGGATCTGGATATCGGATTCGACTACAGTGGCAGCCAATCCAAATATACTTTCATTTCGCATGCGCATGCCGATCATATGCCACGCGGTAGCAGATCCCACGTGTACTGTACGCCCAATACCTCTAAGCTGATGCAAAAACGTGGGTTTAAAGGTACGTCCGAAACCCTCGAATTTGCACAAACAATGGAGACAAGATATGCCCGGGTCACCTTTTATCCTGCCGGACACATTTTGGGTTCGGCTATGGTTTTTGTGGAAAGCGATGAAGGAAATGTGCTCTATACGGGCGACTACCGTACGCCTCCTTCTCCGGTTTCGGAAGGATTTACGCTTCCGGACCAGCCGGTGGATTATTTTATTACCGAGGCTACATTCGGACTGCCCATTTACAAATGGGATTCGCATGAAAAGCTGACTCAGCAGGTGCAGCAATTTGCCTCCGAAGCGCTGGATGATGGCTTTACTCCCATTTTTCTGGCATATAATCTGGGTAAGGCACAGGAAATCATGCACCTGCTGGCACCCCTCAATCATCCTGTACAAATTCCGGAAGAAGGCTTTAGCCTATGTAAAGTATATGAGGAGGCCGGAATTGATCTTGGAATGTACAGTCCCTACGATCCGAAATCTTTTCAGGATGAGATACTTATCATGAGTAATCATGCGCTTAATAATGGGTTGGCTTCTCACATTAAAAAGAAACGCCTGGCCTATTGCTCCGGATGGGCTACGAGAAAAGAAACCCGTTCCCAGATGAGTATTCACACATATATTCCCCTGTCGGATCACCTGGATTTTTTTGAACTCATTAACCTATGCAAAGAGTTAAACCCACAAAAGGTATATCTCACTCATACTCCTAATCCCGACGTGGTACAACATTATCTGAATAATCTGAATATTGACTCACAGCTGTTAACCTGAACAGATGGAAACAATAAGTGATTAAATACAATGTCTGACACTTTTCAACAATGGGCGGAAAACGCTCAAAAGATAGCAGAAGCACCGGATGCGCCTGCTAAAGTAGCGCTATGTGCCAATTACTTCCGATCACTGCATTCGGATACCAATATTAGACTGGCGGCTCAATTCCTGGGAGAGGGGCCAATGCCTGCTCTCTCCGAAAAACGTGCCACGGTGGGAAGCCGAACCTACTCAACCTGTGCCGCCCGTTTTTGCGAAGTGGATTATGAAAAAGTGTTAAAACCCTGTAAGAAAGCGCTCGGGAGCGCATCTGAAGCTATAGAAAAGCTGATGGAAAACATAGAAGCAGCCCGTGAGAAAAGGGTTCCCGCCAACCTTAGCTTAGTGGACATCTCCGAGAGTTTTATGAAACTTTCCGAACGGTCCACACGCGCCGGAAAGCAGGAAATATTGCGCAGTATTTGGTGCCGGATGACTCCGGTAGAAATTAAATTTTATATCCAAATTCTCAGTCAAAAATCTCCGGGTATTGGTCTTAGCGAACAGCAACTGATTACCGCTCTGACTAATGCTTTTGATCAGGAAACAAAAGAGGTTCGCTATACCCACATGATCACCGGCAGCCTTGGTAAAACAGCGGTTCTCTGTAAAAAAGATGCCCTGAATGAAGCACAATTTACGCTCTTTCATCCGCTGCCCTTTATGTTTGCATCCAAGAACAATCCGGTACATAATCTGAATCCATATGTGGCGGAAGAAAAGTTTAGTGGCTTGCGCACCCAAGTGCATGTCAGCGGCCAAAAGGTAAAGCTGTACTCGGATAGTGGAGATGATATCAGCCGTTCCTTCCCGGACATTGTACAGTTTTTTGCCAAACGAGAACTCCCGCAAACGGTCCTCGATGGTGAGATTTGTGTATTCAAAAATAATGAAATCCATCCATCCCAAATACTTCATAAACGCTTAAAGCATACCTCTTCTTCTGAAAAAGTCCGGAATAAACTTCCTGTTCTTTTCATTGCCTGTGATGTACTCTATGCCCATCCCCAACCCACTATTAATCAGCCACTTACAGAACGACGAACAAAGCTGGAAGCTCTCGCTGAAAAATATCACTTTCCTATTAGCAATCAGTTTCCTGTTACGGATGAGGAGAAAATCAATGAGCTAACCAGACGCGCTGTGGCTCGTGGCAACGAGGGACTTATCCTGAAAGATCGAAACAGTAAATATAATCCGGATCAACCCGATACTGCATGGATAACAATAAAAAATCCCGCCGGTTCTTTGCATACGGTAATTATGTACGCCCATACCGCAGGCGGAAGCGGAGGTAAAAACTATTCCAATTTTACGCTGGGTATTCGGGTGACAGAAGATGAGCGCTATAAGGAAGAATTTATTCCCATTGGCAAAACGGAGATCCGTTGTCCTGATGACAAAATACAGCAGTTTCATAAACGCATCGAAGAATTGACAGTAGAAAAATATGGTCCCACGCTGGGACTCATCCCGGAAATTGTGGTTGAACTGAAATTTGATGACATTCAAGTGAATAAACGGACAAAGGCTAACTATAAGCTGAAGCTTCCTCGTTTTAAAAAAATCCGATGGGATTTAGGTCCCGATGACACTGATACCCTGGAAACGGTGGAACAGTTATACAGACAAAAAATTGATCGGGACCGGCTAAAACAGGATAAAAATCCTTCGTTCCTTTTCAATAATAATACTGCAGCATCAAGATCTGATTCATTTTCAAATGACAACAAGATTTCCCATTCTTAATTTTTAATTTCTAATTCTTAATTCCCATGAGTAGCTGGACCCTAAAATCCGTACCACCGCACGACTGGTTCCTGTGTCTCGATATTGACCAGTATTTTGATCACGAGCACAACCCCGAAGATGTTTTCGAAGAAGGGTTTCGCCGGCCCATCCCTGTAGGTAATCGTGATGTAATGGTGACTACTTTTTTTAACGGCAATCCGGAGCAGCCGGAGTTCCATTTTGAGAGTAATGAAGCACTGGATAAATCCGAAATTGAAGAAGCCAATAAAAGCCTGAGCCGTATCTTTGGCACCAAAATCGATCTGCGTCCACTCTACGATAAGGCCGCCGAGGATCCGGTTTTAGGTCCCAAACTTACAGACCTGTACGGACTAAAACGGATGGCTCGCGCCAACCTCTTTGAAGATACCATCAATCGTATCATCCAAATGCGGCTCTCCCACAAGCCCACAGCCAAGAAAATGGTCTACAAAGTGCGCAAGAACTACGGTTCGCTGGTCACGGCACAGGGAGAAAATGTCCCTGCCTGGCCCCGGCCGCACCAGCTGATTAAAGCCGACCCTATGAGCATCCGTAAACTGGGACCCACCAGGCGCAAAGGAGAATTTATTATCGGTTTTGCTGAAGATCTGCTTTCCGGCGAACAGGATCTTACTGAGTTAGAAAATTGCGACCCCCAAACGTTTTATGATACCATTAAGGAGGTGCGGGGCGTGGGACCTACCTCGGCACAACAGCTGATGCTGTTTCGAAACCGTACGGATGCCGTCTTTCCCAGCAATAAGAGCAAAGGCAAAGAAAAAGGTCACCGGCGCTGGATCATTATGAGTTATGGCGGCGATCCGCATGATACCACTGAAGAAGAATTCCAGCAGATGATTGGCGACTGGAAAGGCTATGAGGCTGCTGCCCTGGAATTTTTGTTTGTCAACTGGGTACTCAGCGAAAAAGAAAAGAAACAGTCTGAAGAAGGAACTTAGTTTAATTAATTATTTATTGGACTGGATTAACGACCACTATCAGCCGAAAATAATCCCTCCCAAGGCAATATGAAATCCTATCGAGGGGTCATAATATGGTTCCCACTGTTTCTTTCCTTACTACTACAGGAACTCGGAGTGGTAAGGACCGACACTCCGAGTAGTGCATGTGATTGCTCGGAGTAGTAAGCGTAAGACCTCGGAGTAGTCTACTACGAGCGTATGTAGTAGTAAGGACATATGGATTTCGCAGGCTGTTTCTCCTTTTTGAAACAATTGTTAATTAATCGGAGATAGCGTAAAGCTATAACTGCCGGGTTCAATATCGAA
>CAYXVW010000077.1:0-10337 GCA_964468695.1 uncultured Balneolaceae bacterium
AAAAAGCCCTGCAACTCAGGGAGTTACAGGGCTTTGCGTGGGACCGGGCGGAATCGAACCGCCGACACCGCGATTTTCAGTCGCGTGCTCTACCGACTGAGCTACAGTCCCATCGAAGTCTCAATAAGAGTTGCCAAATATAAAATCTTTTCGGCTTTAAACAAAGAATTCAGGCGGTTTTTCTAGGGATTTTCTTCTTCCGATTTCAAATCCCGCAGCCTGACCTGAAGGCTCCGCCGGCCGTTCCAGTAGTTCTCCTCCAAGGAGTAGGCAATATTCAGTTTTTGATCCCGTCCGTTCCGCACCACGGGCAGATATTCGTGCATATTAAACCCTATCACATCAAATACGCCCGAGCCGTTCTGTTTTACCTTCATTTTCAGGTGTCCCTTTCCTACGATGGTTGGCACGCCCACCACCTCTACGTCGCGGCTGACAAATATCGGCCTCAGGTTTTCCGGGCCGAAAGGCTCGAACTGGCTAAGCAGTTTCCAGAACCGCATATCGACCTCACTCAAATCCAGCTCACAGTCTATTTTAAGTTCCGGCTTAAAATCCTCATCCGTAAGGTTTTCTGAGGCAATCTTGTTAATACGCTGCCGAAACTCTTCCAGGTTCTTTTCATCAATGGTCAGGCCGGCCGCATATTTGTGTCCCCCGAACTGTTCGAGCAGATCTTCGCATTCCTTAAACGCATCGTAGATATTAAAACCCTCGATGCTCCGGGCCGATCCTTTTATTTTGCCGTCGACCGTGCTAAGCATAATGGCGGGCCGGCCGTAAGTATCCACCAGTCGCGAGGCCACAATACCGATCACGCCCAGGTGCCAGTCGGGCTGATGCAGTACCATCGATGATATCTTATCGAGGTTATAATGTTTATCCACCATCGCCTTGGCTTCTTCCATCGTTTCACCGTCTTTCTCGCGCCGGGCAATATTGATGCTTTCCAGCTCGTGCGCCCGGGCCTTTGCCTCTTCTTCCGTATCGGCCACCAGCAGCCGTACGGCCTTGCTGGCGTCGCCCATCCGCCCCGCCGCATTGATGCGGGGACCTACGGAAAAGACGATATTGGAAGTAGAGATCGAGCCGATATCTAGATTAATAAGATCAAAAAGTGCTTTTAATCCTATTCTCGGATTACGGTTGATCTTTTTGAGTCCCTCGCGCATGAGAATGCGATTTTCATCGATCATGGGGACGATATCGGAGGCAATGGAAATGGCTACCAGATCCAGGAACTTAAAGGGATGATCTTTAGCCAATCCCAGCCGGTCTACGGTTCCCTGCACCAGCTTGAATCCCACACCAGCCCCCGAAAGGCCGTCAAAGGGATAGGAACAGTCCTCGCGCTTCGGATCGAGAACGGCGAGGGCCTCGGGAATACGGCCATCAGACACATTATGATGATCACAGATGATCAGATCAATACCTTCCTGCCGTGCCTTTTTGGCCTCCTCAAAGGCCGTAATGCCGCAATCTACCGATACAATCAGGTCGGCATCGATATCCATGGCATACTGAATACCCTCCGGATTGATACCATAGCCTTCCTTAAAGCGATGCGGGATGTAAAAATCCACATCCACTCCGAATTCTTCAAGGAAAAGGTATAAAATGGAGGAGGCGGTGGTGCCATCCACATCATAGTCTCCGTAGACCAGCACCCTCTGGCGCTTCCGGATAGCGGTTGCCAGACGTTCGGTGGCTGGCTCCATATCCTTCATCAAAAAAGGATCGTGAAGGGCATCTAAATCTGCGCGAAAATATGTTTTAGCTTGCTCGTAAGAGTCGATCCCCCGCAATGCAAGCAAATGAGCTACCTTTTCGGGTATCTTCAATTGCTCCTGAAGTGCAGGCACGATCTCCTCTTCGTCGGTTTTGTTGTAAACCCATCGAAAGGACATAGTTTTTGTTATTTGTTTTTTGCTTTTTTTGCATAAATAGCCAGTCGGCGGTCAAACCGTAATGCTATGCTGACTGCATCCCTACATTTAGGCGCAGACGTTTTCAATTACCTTTACTTAAAATACAATTTCGCAGGTAAAATTCATCATTCAAAGTCGTTTCTCTTTTACTATTATTTTAAGGGTTCTGCTTTCACTTACCGGTGTAGTGCTACTAAAATTGTGCGATTTTTTGTATTTTGCATCACTTTGCATTTTCAGGCGTTGAAGCCGCTGCTAATGCACAAAATTTATCGAATATCAGCCAATAAAAAATAAGAGTTGTTTTAGCGCCCTTCCTTTAGAGCTAGACAGCTCTTTTCCAACTTTTTTGAATTAAAATTATATTGTCATGCAATCTACCACTATTGATAGAAAGACAGACGCCGGAATTGATAACGCCTTTCCGCTATTTGACAAGCTTCAGTCGCATGAGCATGAACAGGTAGTGATCTGCTCCGAGCCCGATATTGGTCTGAAAGCCATCATAGCCATCCACGATACTACGCTCGGTCCGGCACTCGGCGGGGTGCGGATGTGGCCCTATAACAATGAACAGGAAGCTATCCGCGACGTGCTGCGCCTTTCCCGGGGAATGACGTACAAAGCAGCTATATCGGGACTTAACCTGGGCGGCGGCAAGGCGGTTATCATCGGGGATTCCCGGAAGGATAAAAGCGAGCCGCTTTTCCGGGCCTTCGGCCGCTATGTAGAAAGTCTTGCGGGACGTTATATTACTGCGGAGGATGTGGGCATTGATGTCCAGGATATGGAATGGGTGCGCTCTGAAACCAAATATGTATCGGGTCTGCCCAAATCCATTGGCGGAGGCGGAGACCCTTCACCCGTTACGGCATTCGGCGTGTATATGGGCATGAAAGCCTGTGCCAAAAAGGCTTACGGCTCCGATTCGCTGGAAGGAAAACGCATTGCAGTACAGGGGGCCGGACATGTAAGCTCACACTTGGTACGTTCACTCAGTGAGGAAGGGGCTGAGCTCTATATTTGCGACATTTACGAAGACAAGGTGAATGCCCTTGCCCGGGAAGTGGATGCACAAGTGGTTGATCCCGACGATATTTACGGGCTCGATGTGGATATTTTTAGTCCTTGTGCCCTCGGCGGCGTTGTGAATGACGATACCATCCCCCATATGAAGTGTGATATTATTGCCGGCGCTGCCAATAACGTATTGGATGAAGAGGAGCGGCACGGACAGATGCTGCTGGACCATGACATCCTCTATGCGCCCGACTATGTTATCAATGCCGGGGGAGTTATTAATATTGCCAGCGAACTGGAAGGGTACAATGAACAGCGGGCTCACGATCAGGCCGCCAAAATTTATGATACGATCGTGGATATTCTCAATTACTCCGAAGATAATGATACCCCTACTTTCAGGGCGTCAAATATTCTCGCGGAAGAACGTATTGAAAAAGTGGGAAAAATCCACCAGGTATATACCTCCGACAGTAGCTTCTCGGGACGTATTGGCGAACTTTACAGCAACAATATTTAATATTCAACGCTTCACAATTTTCTTAAATTAATAAAAGAAAGAAGATCCAAATTTTTGGATCTTCTTTTTTGTTGTACCTGTTGACAAATATTAATAATGATTTACTATGATTTCTAAAGAAGATTTTATTCACAAAGACCGCATCATTAAAGGGATAAGTGATGATGGTAGTATTAAAATTTCTGTTGTAAAAACAACGGATGTAGTAAAAACCGCCCGCAAAAAGCATGGGCTTTCGCTGCTCAATACTGTATTATTGGGACGAGCCATGACCGGAACCATGCTTATGGCCTCCGAACTAAAGGGGGAGGAACGCATCCAGATGCGTCTGGAAGGCAATGGCCCGGTACAGCTATTAGTTGCCGAGGCGAACCGGGTCGGAGAGATCCGCGGCTATGCGCAAAAACCCCAGGCTGAACTTAATTACGAAAATCCTGATACGGATTTAAGCGACGGACTGGGTGTTGGACTCCTTTCGGTACGCAAGACCCTATACAATGAGGCCGAACCCCGCACCAGCAGTATTGAGTTGGTCAACGGTAATGTTACCGACGACCTGGCCTATTATATGGTACAATCAGAACAGATTCCTTCGGCGGTTCTACTGGATGTAGGAATGAACGAAGAGGGTGAAGTCACCGAAGCGGGCGGACTACTGATACAGCGGATGCCCGATGCTCCCGAGGGGGCCATTGAACGACTGCAGGAAAAGCTTCTCGATTTCGACTCTATCAGCAGCCTTTTTTCAGAAGGCTATTATATCGATGATATTATGGAAAAAGCGATGGAACCCACAAAAGTTAAGGAACTCGATCGCCAGCCGGTTGATTTCTTTTGCCGATGCTCCAGAAAACGCTTTGTGAGTGCCCTGGCCATGCTCGGGCCCGATGACCTGAAGGAGATTAAGGAAGAGGGACAGGAATTAGTTTGTCATTTCTGTAATGAACAGTATCATGTAAGCCAGGAAGAGATCGAAGAGCTCTTTCAGCAAACCAAGGCAAAAATGAACTAATCGACTATGTCCGATCGCAAGCATGTTGTAATTATCGGCGGTGGCTTTGGCGGTATTTCTGCCGCTAAAAAGCTCAAAAAAGCGGATGTGGATATTACCCTTATCGACCGCCACAATCATCACCTTTTCCAGCCGCTGCTTTACCAGGTAGCTACCGCCGCACTCTCCCCCGGCGATATTGCTACGCCCATCCGGGCGCTTTTGGGGCGGCGCGAGGGGCTGCAGGTTTTATTGGGCACCGTTACCAATGTCGAAAAAGAACAGAACTATGTAGAATTGGAGAACGGTCGAAAAATCGATTTCGATTACCTGGTGCTTGCTCCCGGAGCACAGTATAATTATTTCGGGAATGATGATTGGGAAAAGCACGCGCCGGGTTTAAAATCCATTGGTGACGCGCTGCAGGTAAGAGAGCGGATTCTGATGTCC
Source organism: uncultured Balneolaceae bacterium (assembly GCA_964468695.1). GTDB lineage: Bacteria > Bacteroidota > Rhodothermia > Balneolales > Balneolaceae > Fodinibius. The sequence continues at coordinate 4,910 of CAYXVW010000077.1, forward strand.
CTTGAAAAGGCCGAACAGTTGGATGATCCTAAGCTGCGGGAACCGTATTTAACCTACGTCATTATTGGAGGCGGGCCCACGGGCGTAGAGATGGCCGGGGCTATTGCCGAAATTGCGAAACGAAATATGATGCGCGATTATTCCACCTTCAGCAAAAACGAAACCCGCATATTCCTGGTGGAAGCAGCCCCCCGTATTCTCAACGGCTACCCGGAATCCCTTGCGGAAAAAGCGCGTGAAACGCTTGAAGATATGGGGGTACGGGTACTTCTCGATACTCCGGTAACGGATATCGGGGCCGATAAGGTTTCCTTTTCTGAGGGGACCATCGAAACCCCAAACATCATTTGGGCTGCTGGTGTTGCCGCTTCTCCCATGCTTTCTTCCCTGAATACGGAACAGGACCGAACGGGACGGGTAGTGGTGGAAGACGATTTATCGATCCCCGACTTCGACAATATTTTTGTTATCGGTGATGCCGCCCATAAAAAGGATGAGGACGGCAATCCCCTACCCGCACTCGCCCCGGTGGCAATGCAGCAGGGTGACTTTATTGGCAAGCTAATCCGCAATGAGCTGAAAGACAAAGAACGCCCTTCGTTTCATTTTACCGACAAAGGGACGATGGCAACCATCGGACGGGCCAAAGCCGTTGCCGATATCCGAGGTTTTAAATTCAGCGGATTTTTTGCCTGGATTCTCTGGTCGGTGGTTCACATCTTCTTTTTAATCGGCTTCCGTAATCGTTTCCGTGTATTTGTAGAGTGGATGTGGCATTACTTTACATTCAAAAGAGGAGTCAGACTTATAACGGACCGGTTTACGGAATAACTATCCGGCATCATTTCTCGTAGAATATATTGTAAAGTGCTTTATTGCTTAATCTTTTTATCTTACTAGGGATTGCTAATTAATTGAAAACGGGATGAGTACATATGATGAGCATGATATTAAAAAGATTCTGAATCGAGCCGCGAAACTACAACAACGGGTATCGGATTCCGGGCTGCCGTCGGGGCATCATACTAAATTAACGCTCGAAGAAATTGAAGAGATTGCCCAGGAAGCCGGGGTCTCTGCTGATTTTGTACGGGCTGCAGCACTAGAATACGAAGGCATACCTGTTGAAGAACCCCTGTTTTTGGATACCGGCACAAACCAAGAACTAAAACTGATTGGTTACGCACGAGGCAAGCTTAACAAAAAAACGTGGGCGGAACTTCGCTCTATCATCGAATATCACTTCAACTGCCCCGGGAAAGTTACGCGTCGTCCCGATGGTATTCACTGGAAAGCTCAACCTAAAGGAATATTAAAATTTCTGAATTCCAGGAAATCTCCGGAGGTCAGGCTTAAAACAGCTCAAAACCAAACAACAATCACGATTTCAAAGAGTACAAAAACGATTAACAAACTGTATCTGCCGGCATTCGCCTCATACCTTGCAGGGTTGTTTTTTCTTTTTTTTATGTTCACAGGGCAAATGGGCAGTGAAGCTCCTGTGGGAGTCATCATAGCAGCTGTTTTCGGTAGCATCGGTGAACTTTTCAGGCGATGGGTCAGACGGAAAAAAGACAAGGAACGAAGTTCGCTGAAAGATGTGATGCAACAGCTTCAAACCATCGTAACCCGTCGGTTTAAAACGTCCAGCCTTACTACCGAATCTTCAGGAATACTAAATATTGAGCAGGAGAAAAGAGAGGATGAAAAAGCCGACGAACCAAAAAACAGGCAGCGTTCAGAACATTAAATTGAGAAAGAGGAAACATCCCCAGCCGTTTCAGAAGTACTTTTTGAAATATAGAGAGTCAAACAACTGCACATGAAAATATTTAAAATAGCAGTCCTTTTAGTTTTTACTTTCGGAATTGTAACAGCCTCAGCGCAAGACAAGAATCTTCGGGAATACGGCATCAAAATTGGTGTCCTTAATACAGGTCCAAATAATAGTATTACGGATGTTCGGGGTGTGCAGGCCGGCCATCAAACCCTTATCAAAGAGGACCACATACGTACCGGTGTTACCGCTATCCTGCCCCATTCCGGCAATATTTTTCAAGAAAAAGTGCCTGCGGCCGTTCATGTAGGCAATGGTTTTGGGAAATTGGCCGGGTCCACCCAGATACAGGAGCTGGGCAATCTTGAAACGCCGATAATTTTGACCAACACCTTGAGTGTTCCCACGGCAGCAGACGCGCTTATCGACTACACTTTTTCATTCGATGAGAATAAGAATGTGCGTTCTGTAAATCCGGTAGTCGGAGAAACCAATGACGGCTATCTGAATGATATCCGCGGCCGGCATGTGAGCAAAGAAGATGTTTTGGAAGCCATCCGGTCAGCGAATTCCGGCAGGGTTGCCCAGGGTAATGTTGGAGCAGGTACCGGCACTATTGCCTTTGGATTCAAAGGGGGAATTGGCAGCTCATCACGCATAGTTCCGGAAAACCGGGGAGGTTATACCGTGGGCGTTCTTGTACAAACTAATTTTGGCGGAGTATTACAGATTGCAGGCGTTCCTGTTGGAAAAGAACTGGGTAAATACTATTTAAGTGACCAGCTTAACGAATCCCCGGACGGATCTTGCATGATCATCGTGGCTACCGACGCGCCACTGAGCGCCCGCAATCTGGAACGATTGGCCAAACGCGCTATGCTGGGACTGGCAAAAACCGGCGGCATCTCCTCCAATGGGAGCGGCGATTATGTGATCGCTTTTTCTAGCGCAGAATCTGCCCGCATCCCCTACCATTCGGATGACAGCATACAGAACCAACCGGAGCTTAGAAATGAAGGGATGTCTCCGCTTTTTATGGCTGCTATTGAAGCCACCGAAGAAGCGATCGTCAATTCCCTTTTCCATGCGGAAACCATGACCGGACGCGATGGCCATACGGTCAAAGCGCTAGACGTGGATCGTATCCTCTCAATAATGAAGGAATATGGTAGAGTGGAAAAGTAGACACTTTCCTTCTTACAACAGCCAATCGAGAGAGAGAACTTTTCAACTGACGCTCTGTTTTAATGGTTCCTGATATTAATCAAAGAGTCTCTTGCCCTAAGAAGTTAGGGGAAGAACAAGAAGGGGTAAAAAAACAAACTGAATATAGTTCTTCGAATTTTTATAACAAACTCACGTAAATTAATATCTTAAAACCTTCGGTCTTATAAATTGTATTGAAAAGAGTGAGCGGAGCCGGAGCGGCCAAAACCATTTCTGTTTGAGGATCAGCGAAATGGATTGATACTTGATCATGACCCACTCCTGCCCTTGTGGAATTGAGCTCCATTCCACAGGGCCTGTCCTCTCCCTACCAGCAGGGAGAGGGACTTTTTAAATGGATATTGGCTTTTTCCTGTGTATAACTCTAAGATAATGGATCATTAATAAAGTCAGATGCCATTCCACTTGTTAATTCCGACCAGATAATATACATTGCCTATATACATCACATTAAGGAGCAATGCATGAAACGTACACAGATATATCTTACCGAAGAAGAACAATTGGCTCTCGATAAGCTTTCCGAGCAGAGAGACACAAGCAAGAGTGCCCTCATCCGTGAGGCCGTGGATGAATATCTCGCTAAACATTCCGAAGAGCGCCGAAAAAAGGCGTTCGAACAGGCGTGCGGCATGTGGAAAGATCGGGATGACCTGCCTGATTTTGAAGAACTACGAAAGGAATGGGACCGATTTTGAATAGCAACCGTCTTGTCATCGATACCAATATAATTATAGACTATCTGAGAGGTAAAGAACAAGCCATATCTTTTTTCAAAGATCTTGATCCATCAACTGACCTTCTTATCTCTACCATTACAGTTGCAGAATTATATGCAGGGGTCAAGAATCAGGAAGAGGAACAGCTGTTACATGCTTTTTTGCAAGACTTCAAAGTTATTGCTCTTGATCAAACTATTGCCCAAAAAGGTGGCTTAATAAAAAATAAATATAATCCCTCCCATGGCATTGGAATTGCCGATGCTGTTATCGCAGCTACAGCGTTAGTACAAAAGGCTAAATTGCTGACGCTTAACGTAAAGCATTTCCCGATGGTTGACTTAAAAGAAGCGCCTTATTGAGTTACTAATTACGTTGCGAAAGAGCTTCCGCATCCACAGGTTTCAGTGGCATTAGGATTGTCAAAAGTAAATCCTCGGGCGTCTAGTCCGTCCGGATAGTCAACTGAAATTCCCTTCAGGTACATCATGTGCTTGGGATCAACAATAATCTCAATCCCCTGACTTACGATTACTTCATCTTCATCGGATTTGTGGTCGAAACCCAACTTATAACTCAATCCCGAGCAGCCACCGCCCTCTACAGCAACACGCAGACACAGTTCATCCTCCAGGGATTCATCTTCCCGTATCTTACGAATTTGTCGGGCCGCGCGTTCGGTTAGCTGAACCGGTGGACCGTCAAAGGTTACATCCTCCGGTGTTTCCATACCCGCTAACGGCGAAGCTTCAGAACCATTATCGGCATCATCCTCATCAATAAGATCTGAAATTACATCATCTAAATTTTCTTCAGTATCAGCAGGCATTTCTAAAAGTTATCTTAAAATTGGCTTTCCGACTTCTGCGAAAAGGTAAAGTAATCAATATTGTCTTTCCTAAACAGATTTAAAATATCGGCACTCACCAGATTTACAAGCGTATCTGACGCCTGGGTTTGGGATATATCTGTCAAATGCGCAAACTTTTTAACGGTTATTTCTCCATATTCATTCAGATAACGGAACAGGGCTTGCTCTTTTTTTCCGTATTCGAAAGTCACTCCTTCATCGGAATGTCTATTCTCAATAATTTTAATAAGCTCCCTGCTCGCTACTTTATTACGATCTTGTTCACGCAAAAATACGATTTCACCTTCTTTTCCCTGCACAAAGACCGGTTTCTGTAACGATTCAGGTACTTTGATCACAAGCAGATCCCGTTCGCCAAAATGGACAATCTCAATAACAATATCCACTTGGGGCCGGCAGAGTTCGGTCGCTGCTTTTCTAAGCAGGAACTCCTCTTCCTGATAACCGCTAACGCCGATTAAAGACCGGTCATCATCTACTCCTATCAGCAACGTCCCCCCTTTGGTATTGGCAAATGCAGCCATTTCGCGGGCGATCTTAAATGCTGACGGTATCGTTCGCTTGAACTCGAGGTAGGTACCTTCTCCGGTCTGGGCCAGGTTTTGAACATCCAGATAGTCCATTTCCGAAAGTGAAGCGATGCTGTGGTTGTCAGAATACATAGCCAAAGGCGATTCGTTTTATTCTGTAACGAAGGTAACGGCTTAATATTAAGTATAGATGAATTATCACCAAATCTATATCTATACCCTAACCCTTCTAAATGACAATCTCTTCCTTGGGATTTCGGGTCATCAATTCATACAGCACATCCTTAGGATCTTCTTCTTCAAA
>CAYXVW010000078.1:0-10221 GCA_964468695.1 uncultured Balneolaceae bacterium
CAGTTCGAAAGTCTGACCTTGATTTAAACCGGCACGTTAATAACGTACGATATATTGAATGGGGATTAGCCTGTCTGCCGGAAGAAAAAGTAAGAAGCGTTTTAGATATTAAATTTACCGGCGAAGCCGGGCTCGGTGATACGGTTGCTGCAACATCAACGGAAAACAACCAGGGTGGCTGTTATTTTGAAATTCGTAACCAAGAAGACCAACAAACATTGGCACTGGCCCAGGCAAAATAAAAAAGCACATCCCTCTTTCTGAGATGTGCTTCAAAATTAACTTAAATATCCACTACCCCCAATTGGGAGCAAAGCTGGGATTAACCAATCGCATTGACTTTTCCATCTGGTCAATACGATCGAAATCGTCATCCTCAAGGAAAAAGTCAAAAACCTCAAAATTTTCCTGTAGATGCTCTTTACTTGAAGCCTTGGGAATAGCCACCACATTTTCCTGCTCAATTAGCCACCGCAAAGAAACTTGTGCGGCCGACTTATCATATTTTTTAGCTATTTCCCGAAGTTCATCATTTTCAGCCACCTTCCCTTTTGCCAATGGAGCATAGGCCGTCAGCATAATATCATTCTCGATAGCATAATCTAACAGATCAAGCTGGTCGATAAAGGGATGGAATTCGACCTGATTCGAAAAGATCGGAGCACGGATCTCTTCATTTACCTTTTCCAACAGAGGGAGAGGAAAATTACTGACCCCAATATTCATAGCCTTTCCCTGGTCGCGCAATACCAGCATAGATTCGATTGTTGCCCTCAAATCGTACTGGTTGTTAGGCCAGTGAATAAGAAGCAAATCTACATAGGGAGTATCCAGTTGTCTAAGGCTTTCTTCCGTAGACTGCAGTACATCATCTGATTCAAGATTGGTGTGCCAAATTTTTGTAGTCAGGAAAATGTCTTCACGCGGGACATTGGATACACTGAGCGCTTTTCCAATTTCTCTTTCATTTTTATACATCTGGGCAGTATCAATATGACGATACCCAATATCGAGCGCAGTTCGAATTACATTTTCACACTCTCTATCATGGAGTTTATAGGTTCCGAGACCTATTTCGGGCACATCCAGTCCCTGTATATTTTTATATTGCATCTGTACTAAAGGTAATACTCCGTTTATTTTAGTTTAAATTAAGTTATATAACAGCTTATACGGCAATAATGTTCGATAAAATATAGAATGTATAGCAGTTCTAAAAAAGAATTATAATTATATTAACTGAACGCTATTTTATCAGGGTCACTTTTCTCGTAAAAACTTCACCATCCGCTTCCAGCCGAATGATATACATTCCACTGGGCATATTCGAAGCATCCCAGATTACATCATCATGAGAACCCTCCCCGCGAGGTCCCTCTGTTAACGTTTCAACCTTTTGGCCTATCATATTCCAAACTGTCAGGCTGACCTCGGTTTCTTCAGCTAGTTCAAAAGGTATTGTTGTGGAATTTGTAAAGGGATTCGGGTAATTGGGCTTTAATTGAATAGATTCGGTCGTTTCCTGATTAATTTCACTATCTCCTACTCCCGACGGACCCACAAGCAAAGTAAAACGACTGTTTGTATCCCTCTTCTCCTTATCTTTAAATATCTGACGATCTGATATCTCAGCTGAAATATTTTCTTCTGTATCAATCTCATTCAAATCAAATGAATAGGAATTAGTTGTTCTTAGATCAACTTCACGACCTGTTTCGCGATCCAGAAGTAAGAAATCCCAATCACGGGGCAAATTATCCGGAATCTCCCAGTTAAATGCTAGTCTATTACGTTCCGGAGCTGAAAACAGTAATGGAATTTGAAGTTGTTCTTCCAATCGATGAGGAATAGCATTCCGGGCAAGCCTATCATTTGTTTCCGTAGTGCTAAAAATATTTATTGATTTTCTTTGTAAAGAAAACAGTTTATATACGTCCAAATGATCTTCCCCGGCTTCCCCTTCACTTCTGAATTCTATCTCATATTGATCAAATTGTTCGCCATCTCCAAGTTGAATTTTTAGATTTCCCACGATATTATTTGACCGCTCCTGTTGATCCTCTTCCCCGGTAATAAGCTCTGCACGGTTAAAACGAAAACCATCAACATTCCCATCCTTAAAATAAACCCAAAAAGCCTGAAATGGCTCAATCGTCTCATCAGATGCTAACGGTTCGAATCGCCCATTCCTCTTACCAAATTCCGGATTCCAGGTATAGACATGACCATTTAACTCGGAACCCGTCTTCCTAAGAACTTCTTTTAAGGCCGCTACGGAAATGGACTGGGCAAACGGATTACTCAGAAGCTTCATACCTTCCTTGATATCGATCCGTTCATTTTGATTTGTGTCTGCAACCTGAACGGGCATCTCAACAATATCCCGCTCAAATTGCTCCCATAAATCGGTATTCTTCAGTCTTTCCTGTCTATTATTTGAATATTCATTAATGTTTGCGGCAAGCAAGGAAGAAGGGATTTGCCAATCAGTTCCTGTATATGCAAGCAAACTCCTATCCCCTTCTCGAATATCAATTCCCGATCCATAAGCACTTCCGGTACTAACCTCTAGATCATTAGAATTAATTTCTTCAAAAAAAATAAGGGTTCCTGCTGAGATAATCTCATCCCCTGTCTGCCAACGAATAATACCCCCTTCATTGCTGAATGATTCACCATCCCATTCTGCATCCGTAAAAAAAATGGTGGTATTTGCCGGTAGATCATTCTGTATACCGATAATAAAAGAATTGTTACTGCTGTTGACTTCAACAAAGGCTAGATCACCAAGTGTCTGACTCATACCCTGCCCGTTAACTCCAAGCAGGAGAGCGCTGAAGAACAAAAATGTAAGAAAGCGCAGTAGCCTTTTTGCCATATAATAATGTCAGGTTACATCCCAAAACCTATATTTATATTTAAACTTTTTTTGTTTATTAATCAAACTTATGCAAAAGCTTTTTACTCTTTTTATAAAAACTTTCATAAAATATCTAGCCACTTCTTAATACTTCCAAACGTTCTTCACTTTTACGCTGTAAAGACTTCAAATAATAAGTATCCATATCGACCACTAACTGGTATTTTTCTTCTGCTGATGCCCTCTTTCCAGTTCGTTCAAAAACTCTACCAAGGTTATACTGAAAGATTATATTTTCAGGATAATCTTCAGATAAATCCCGCAGGTGTTCAAGAGATTTGCTCAAATTATTTTCCCTTTCATATAAATATGCAAGTATCATTTTCGCATCATTTCGAACATAACTATCGGACCGTGCTGCGGACTCCAGGGCCTGAAATCCTTCTTTTGTATTACCGCTTATCCCTGCCATATTGGTAATCCATTTAAGATGAGACGGGACTGAGCCCATCATATAATAGAACATCCCCTTACCTATCATGGCTTTGGGATCACTACTATCGAGCGATAAAAGTGTTCGGGTATATTTAAATCCATCTAATCCGCTTGATACGGCTGTCTTATAATTTTCTTCAGAGGCCGCGATTAGGCTACGATAACCATAAAGTCCGCTAAGCATTAATATCATAGTGGTATCCCGTGAATTATTCTCCAACTGTTTGAAACTGACTGAGAGGGCTTTTTCTGAACGTTCTAAGTATAGGTTAGCCGCCGCCTTACTTTGGTCTCCAAAATAATACTGCCAAAAAGGGATCATGGAATAAAAAAAGTAAGCCCGGGCATCGGACGGAGAAATTTCTTGCAAATCTTCAAATATGGCTGAAGCTTCCTTCCAGTCAGACTGATAGAAAGCTTCAATACCATGGCTAAGTTGCTGGTTGTAAGAAGTTGAATCCGGGTTGGAATAGCCTATACAAACAAGTGGCAACGCGGACCATCCCATCAGACAGATAAAAACAGAGAGCACTTTTATATTCATATAGTGGATTAGATAATCAGTATATTGCTTTTCTTAACGAAAGCTAATCCACTTTTCGTCTGTCTAGATTCTTATTATTAATTATTCATCATCGAGATGCATCTCTCCCAGCAAACCTTCTGTGTGCGCTACGGCCACACTAACTGCGGCATCGCCGGTAATATTTACGGCCGTACGACACATATCGAGAATACGATCTACCCCCAGAATTAATGCAATACCTTCTACCGGCACCTGTATGGCCTCGAGTACAACTACGAGCATAATTATTCCGGCCCCGGGAACTCCTGCAGCCCCCACTGATGCGAGGGTAGCTGTAAGCACAATGGTCAGCTGCTGTGCCACAGAAAGATCAAGACCCAGTGCCTGGGCAATAAATACGGCTGCAACCGCTTGGTAGAGACTGGTACCGTCCATATTTATGGTCGCTCCAATGGGCAATACAAAGCTTGAAACTTCTTCATCAACGCCCAAATTATTTTCGGCTCTTTCCATAGTTACAGGTAGGGTTGCTGAACTGGAGCTGGTACTAAAGCCTAATAGAATAGCCGGCTGCATGGCTTTAAAAAAGTCTCTCAACCTCATATTACTAAATAACTTAAACAGACTGGCATAAACAATCAGCACATGCAAGATTAATCCAATTAATACAGCTGCCGTATACCATCCCAAGGCTCCCAATAAATCCAGTGCCTGGGTGAGGTCATCCCCTGCCAAATCGACAATAACGCCCGCCATAAGAGCAAATACGCCATAGGGAGCAAGTAGCATTATTAAATCCACAATTTTAATAATGACATCGTTGAGAGAATCGAAAAAGTTGACCAACGGACGGCCTTTTTCTTTTGGGATCTGAATAATACCTATCCCCAGTAAAATAGCTACAAAGACCACCTGAAGCATATTGCCATTATCAGATGCGGAAGCAAAAAAGTTTTCCGGGACAATATCGACAAAAAACGTTAAGGGAGATCGCTCCATGACTTCCCGTGCCGACTCGGCGGAACCCTCAATATTATCCTGGTAACTCGACATCATTTGCTGCTGTGTTTCAGCAGGCAAAAAATCACCGGGCTGCAGTACATTCACTACCGTCAATCCGATGGTAATGGCAAACATAGTTGTAACAATATATATTCCCACTGTCTTACCACCCATGCGTGAGAGTTGAGCTGTATCATTCAGACTTGTCACTCCTACAATAAGGGAAGCGAGCACTAATGGGACTGCAATGAGCTTAAGCAAATTTATAAATATGGTCCCAAAAGGCTTGATATAATCAGCGGTAAACACAGAAAAGCCTCCTACGCTTGCAGCAAGCCCCCAGATAAGACCAAGTACTAATCCAATAATAATTTGCCAATGCAGCTGTTTATACCATTTCTTCATGCGATGAGTAATTTTAAAATTATCGTCAGCATTGCTCCTGTCCCTGTTGCAATAGCATTAACTCCATTATTGTCAATATAAAACTGCCAATTGAACAAAGGGATCGATACTAACTTATTATTACGCTGAATAGTCGCTCCGAAATACGAATCGACCAGGCACCCAAAAAATCCGCCTATAAAAATGCACAAAAAGACGGGAAGAGAAAGTAAAAAAACATATTTTGCAAGTATAGAAATAATCAATGCCCCCATTATCCCCCAAAGGGTCCCTTTAACACTAATTCCTCCATTAGTGCCGGGAGGCACCTTCTCAAAACTGGTAATTAGATAGGTTGAATTGGGATCTGTACTTCGCAATTCAGTAGCCCAGGTATCGGCAGTAGCTACTGCCAAGGCTGCTAATCCGCCGATAATAAAAACTTCTGCCTGAAATAATGCGGCTATTACAAAAAAGAACACCAAACTCCACCCATTTGCCCACACCTGCATGCCAGTGCGACGGACTCCTTCGAAAGAACGGTCCTCCTTCCTGTTATCGGTGATAAGTGCACTACTAACGAAAAAAAATATCAATACGGAAGCGGCAGCCCAGTCTCCAATTCCAAAAACAATGGTGCCAGCTGCCGTTGCCGAAAAAAGACCATCCAGCGTTAAATATCCCGCGGCAAAAGCTCCAAGGGAAAACAAAAAAGCCAAAGCGGCACCAAAAGCTATGGTATAATTATAAGCAGCCTTATCGGCACTCCAAACAAATATAACAACCGCTAAAAAGGAAACAAGAACATTGAGTTTACGGTCCACCTGTAGTAATTAAGATTGGTCGGATGACGCAGCAGAAGAGCCGCTATCATGTTTTAGAATTGCCACTACTACAGTAATATACCCTGCCATTATTACAATAGGCGAAATGTACAGTGATATTATACCTTCCACCTCATTTTCCAAATACATTGCGGTAAATCCCACAATTACCAAAAGTAATCCCAGGGCTAGCACTTTGTAATTCCAGGGACTAAATATCATCGGCTTTTTCGAATTGCGGCCTTTTCTTTTTTGAGCTACCATTAAACTGATATTTTTTTGCAAATCTTGATTGTTATAAACCTAATAAAACAGGTTTATCTTTTTTCTGATCTTATTAAGTTAAACTAACAAAAAATTTCATTCAAATTTACTGTCTTTTTTGAATTCCATTATCCTTGCATCCGGAAGTCCGCGCCGTAAGAAACTACTCGAACAAATTAATTTAACCTTTCGTGTTCAAGTCAGTGCTGTGGATGAGCACTATGATCCTGAACGTTCACCTGCTGATATCGTTCAGACTTTGGCTGCCCGAAAAGCCCGGGATATCGCCCAAAATACTACTCAGGCTTTGATCATTGGGGCTGATACTCTTGTAGTTCACAACAACAAGATATTAGAAAAGCCGGAAAATCCACAGCAGGCTAAAAAAATGTTAACCCAGTTAAGTGGACAAACACATACCGTATTAACCGGTGTAGCCCTGTATAAAACTTTTCTCGATGCAGAGTCCCGGCACCATCATTTTGTAGAGCAGACAAATGTTACTTTTGGTGAAATTGATGCCGAAGACGTCACCGCCTACGTTAAAAGCGGGACTCCAATGGATAAAGCCGGTGCCTACGGCATTCAGGATGACTTCGGCGTGCTGTTTGTTAAGCGCATTGATGGAGATTACAATACCGTTGTGGGATTCCCCTTGCATAAATTCTATCGTGAGATGAAAAATTTTGCCCCTGAATATCTTGCGGATAATATGAATAAAGGGTAGCACTTCTTCCGTTCATCCGGAATATCAGAAGTGCTAACTTTTACTTACATTCCGACAAATAAAAATCGTTGAATTTTATATTTTTCTAATGGAAGCAACAAGAAGTTTCGATGACTTGGTCAAAATCGTCAAAATTCTTCGCAAAGAATGTCCATGGGATAAAAAACAGACCCACGAAAGCCTCAAGGACCACTTGATAGAAGAATCTTACGAAGCTATCGAGGCTATTGACAGGGAAGACTTCGAGGAATTAAAGAAAGAATTGGGAGACGTCCTGCTGCAGGTGGTCTTTCACAGTATTATGGCGGATGAGACCGATCAATTTGATATCGGTAATGTTATTTTAGCTATTCAGGAAAAATTAATTCGCCGGCATCCTCACGTATTTGGAGATACCAAAGCTGATAATGAGCAACAGGTTGCCGAAAATTGGGAAAACATAAAACTCACGGAAGGTAAGCAATCTGTTTTAGAAGGTATTCCCAAAAAGCTTCCCGCTCTTATCCGGGCCCAACGGATGCAGGAAAAAGCAGCCAATGTTGGTTTCGACTGGCCTGAAAAAGAACAGGTATGGACAAAGCTGGAAGAAGAGCTTGACGAATTTAAGGAAACGCTGGATGGTGAAAATCACCAGGAAAAACAGGACGAATTGGGGGACCTTCTTTTCTCACTGGTCAATGTAGCCAGGAACTATAGGCTTGACGCCGAAGACAGTCTCCGTTCAACGAATCGTAAATTTATCCGGCGCTTTCAATATATCGAAGAAAAGTTGAAGGAAGATGATAGGGACATCAGAGAAACGCCGCTTGAGGATATGGATCATTATTGGAATGAAGCTAAAAATCATTCCCAATAATAACCTATTAAAGAGTGTTAAATTTTACATTTAAGTAAACGCTGTTAAGTCGTTCTGTGTTAAATGACTTAGCGATTTATCAGACAAACAGAGCACGTAAATCAAAATCTGATTTTGTGGTTAGCAAATATTATATTTGAGCCCCAATTATAAAGTTTATATCCAATCCAAAAATCGGAGTACAAGAATGGCTGAGAGCTTAAAAAAAGACATTGACTTAAGTCAATACCCGCACATCAATAAAGGGTTAGAAGGAATTGTTGCCTTTTCCACTACCAAAAGTTTTATTGACGGACAAGAAGGAAAACTCATTTATGCCGGCTATACTATTGATACGCTGGCTGAAAATGCTACTTTTGAAGAAGTTTGTTTTCTACTTTGGAATGATCGCCTACCGAACGAATCGGAACTGTCGGAATTAAAAACGAAGTTACGGAAGGAACGGTCCCTCCCCTCCTCTGTGATAAATTATTTGGAAAACACGTCTAAAAAAGCTGAGCCCATGGCGGTGCTCCGTACGGCGGTCTCCATGCTCTCAGACTTTCATGAGGCTGAAACAGAAAATGATAAAGAATTTTACCTTAATAAAGCGATATCCATCACGGCAAAAATTCCTACCATTATTGCCGCTTATGATCGTGCTAGAAATAACAAAGAAATAGTAGAACCGCTCTCAGATCATAGCACCGCCTTTAACTTTCTTTATATGCTTAATGGAGAAGAGCCCGGCGAAAAGGCTGAAAAAACTATGGATCTCTGCCTGATCTTACACGCCGAACACGGCATGAATGCTTCCACCTTTACCAACAGAGCCATATGCTCCACTCAATCCGATATGTATTCTTCGGTAACCGGGGCGATTGGTGCGCTAAAAGGTCCACTGCATGGCGGAGCAAATCAGCAGGTTATGAATATGCTGATGGATATTGATGAAAAAGATGCCGATCCCGTCGATTATGTGAAAGGGCGCCTGAAGCGCAAAGAAAAAATTATGGGCTTTGGTCACCGGGTGTACAAAACTATGGATCCCCGGGCACGTATCCTGCGCGGCATGTCTGAAGAGCTTTCCAGAGAAACCGGCCACGAGACCCTGTATGAATGGTCTGAGGCTATTCTCAAAACAATGAAGGATGAAATTGGGATCGATCCCAATGTTGATTTCTTCTCAGCAACGGTATACTACTCTATGGGTATAAGTCCTGATCTATATACCTGTATTTTCGCTATGAGTCGCGTTTCAGGATGGACGGGTCATTATATTGAACAGGCCGAAAATAATCGCCTGGTACGTCCCCGCGCCCTTTATACCGGCGAAAAGGATCTCGATTGGGTACCGGTTGAAGAGCGGTAAGATACTTAACCGATCTTTAGTTTATTTTTTAGCCCCGTTAACTTCGGGGCTTTTTTTATATTTGCCCTGAAATTATACCCGCATCCAAATAAAAGTTTTTGTTTTGAATATTCATCAGAAACAGGAAAAACAGCTTTTTGATTTAATACGTACCGCTACCGATACAAAGTTCGGCCAAGAGCATGAATTCAAACAAATTCAGCGCTACCCGGATTTCCGCGAGGAAGTTCCAATATCTTTTTATAAAGATATCAGCAAACAGGTAGAACAGCTGAAAAATGGATCGGCCGATCTTTTTTGGCCCGGTCAAATCAACCATTTCGCCGTATCTGCAGGGACTTCAGGTAAAGGCAAACACCTCCCCTTGTCACGGCAACGCCTACAATCCGACCGGCGTTTTATGCGTATGATTGCGCTCCAATATCTCAAACAAAACCCCAATATATTTGATGTTATTGGTACTCACATCAGCCTTCCCGGAGTATTAGAACAAATAGATAATTTTCAAATTGGTGAGATAAGTGCTTTTACCGCCCTCAAAGCTCCATGGTGGCTTACCCCCCTGCAGCTTTTCGACAGTGATGAGCTTACCAACCTTTCCTTCGATAAAAAAATAGACCGGGTTTTAGAAGAAGGGAATAATTATGATGTAAGAGTCATAACGGCAGCTCCCAACTGGGTATTAACTATCTTCCAGGAATTACTAAAAAAAACCGGGAAAGAACATATCAGAGAAATTTGGCCCAATCTGTCTCTTCTGATCTGTGGAGGAGTAAAACTGGCTAATTATCGTCCTCATTTAGAAAAGTTGATCGGTGATAAAGAAGTCCATTTTATTGAAACGTACGGGGCCTCAGAGGGATATATCGGTTTTAGCAGTCATGTAGAACGCGATGACCTCAAGTTGGTAACCAACAACGGTATCTTTTTTG
>CAYXVW010000079.1:0-10119 GCA_964468695.1 uncultured Balneolaceae bacterium
GACGGGACTGATATTTTTTGTAAACAACCCATAGTATAATGAAGATCACAATACAAAGGAGAGCCTCATAGAGCATGGTCGGATGGCGGGGCAGCATTTGTTCGGTAGCACTGAGTCCCCTGGCATTTTCAAAGACTACTGCCCAGGGTAGATCAGTAGCGCGGCCAATAATTTCCGAATTAACAAAATTTCCTGTACGGATAAAAGCGCCACCGATAGCCACGACAATAACTACACGATCAGCAAGCCAGAGGAAGTTCATATCCCTGACTTTATTTACATACAAATACATGGCTAAAATGATACCGATAGCAGCTCCATGGCTGGCTAGACCTCCATTCCATATCGCCAGAATTTGAGAGGGATATCGAAAGTAAAAAGCCGGATCATAGAAGAGTACATGCCCGAGGCGGGCACCAACCACGGTGCCAATCATAACGTATGTAAGTAATTTGTCGAGTTCTTCCTGGGTACGCCCTGCCACAGTGTACATGCGCTGCATAAGAATGTATCCTACGACAAAAGAGGAAGCAAAGAGCAGTCCGTACCAGCGTGGCTGTATAGGTCCGATTTGACTAAATGTAGGGGAGGGGAGAACCTGGAAGATAAGTTGTCCCAAGATAAATGAACCCAGAATGAGGGCCCAGAGTTTCCACTTTGGGATGTCCGGATCTTCCCGATCAGAAAGATTATCGGGGATCAGTTTTTGATATCCGAAATAGATAAACACAAAGGCTGCGACGATTCCCCAAATAGCTATGGGAAATGGTAGTTCAATTGTTCCGATGGTAAAAGCAATGGGATCGGCATTCCATGTAAAATAATCGGATGATTGCATGGGCTAAATTATTATATGTAATGAGTATTGAATAATATTTTCTGGTTTGGATATTGGTATTGATAGCTCCCTTTACTCGGGAAGGATGGACGGAGATACAAATTAATACTCAATCTTATAATCCGTACCGTCTGGGTTGTCCATTAATTCAATGCCCATTTCATTTAGATTATCACGAATCGCATCAGCCAGCTCAAAGTTTTTGTCCTTGCGAGCCTGATTACGCAACTCGATAAGCAGTTCTACGAGCTGTTCTGTTTTGTCGGTATCTCCGGAAGCAGAGTCGGTTTCAGGCCATAATCCTAGTACATCCTCTACAAAATCATGGAGAAACTGACTTATTTCCTCAATATTTTCAGGGGTATCATCACTGTTAATACGTTTTCGAATTTCCTTCAGCTCTTCGAACAGGAGGGCGATGGATTGGGCCGTATTGAAATCGTCATTAAGCTTTGACTCCAGTTCGGTACGTAAATGATCCAAATCATATTTTTCACCGGATCCTTTGTTTGCTGAATCAATGGTTATTAGCATTTCCTGGAGGTTGTGTAAGCCATTTTCTGCCCCGGCAAGCGCTTCTTCCGAAAAATCGGTGGTGCTTCGGTAGTGACTTTGTAACAAAAAGAAGCGAATAACCTGGGGATCCCATGCCCGGCTCAGAAGTTCATGGTCGCCGGAGAAAAATTCATCAAGTGAAATAGCATTTCCAAGGGATTTTCCCATCTTTTGCCCCTCAAGCGTTACCATATTGTTGTGCATCCAGTAGTTTGCAAAAGGTTCGTCATAGGCGCATTCGCTCTGGGCAATTTCGCATTCGTGATGTGGAAACTGGTTATCCATTCCACCGCCGTGGATATCAAAATGCTCTCCCAGATACTTGGTCGACATTGCTGAGCACTCAATATGCCAGCCGGGATATCCCATTCCCCAGGGAGAGGGCCACTTCATGATATGTCCATCATCCGCTTTTTTCCAGAGGGCAAAATCTTCGGGAGATCGTTTGTCACTGGCTGTTTCAATACGCATACCACTTTCCTGATCTTCTACAGACCGTCCACTTAACTTCCCATAATCTTCATCCGATGATACATCAAAATAGACATTGCCGTTTGTTTCGTAGGCGTGGCCGTTTTCGAGGAGCTTTTTGACTATTTCAATCTGTTCGATAATATGCCCCGTAGCACGGGGAGAGATGTCCGGCCGCTCAATACCAAGTTTATCCATATCGCGGAAGTAATTATAGGTGTATTTCTCGGCCAGCGCCATCGGTTCTACTTTCTCAATCTTGGCCTGTTTTTCCAGCTTATCTTCTCCCTGGTCAGCATCATCGGTTAAGTGTCCTACATCAGTAATATTTTGGACATATCGCACCTTATAACCAAGATAACGCAGGTAACGGACTACTATATCAAAGGAAACATAGCTTTTGGCATGGCCCAGATGGGAATCTCCATAAACAGTAGGTCCGCAAACATAAATTCCTACGAAGCCGTCGGTGATAGGTTCAAACTTCTCTTTTTGTCGGCTTAAAGTATTGTAAATATGTAGATCATCCATTGAACTATGAATAATGAGCAGTTATAAAATTTCTAAATGTACGGATGCAAAGATAACGCTTACCATGGAGAGTTGACAGTATGGAGTAAGTGGGTAGAAAAGTTAATTCATAATTTTTTGAGAATGAGATGGAATAAGGCAAACTAGGAGAGATCATATTAATTTTTATAGATTTAATCTGTCCAAACACACAGGTTATAGTTTAACGGGTCACCCCGATGCCATGGACAAGACCGATCTAAAAGCCTGCTGCATCCTTTCCAAAAACGATGCGCATCAACCAAACGGTTGATGCTTATCAGTTGGGGAAGTCGTGCGCATCGATTGATCATTTCATGCCTATTCCTGCCTGCGACTCAGAGATAAGCATCCTAATGCCTTTTGATAAGTGTTGTAAATATCTATTTAATTTTCAGAGGTTGTATCGGCATTTGTCGTATCTTTGGGTGCATTTCTGTTAAAAATGTTTTTAAGGACATCACGCCCCTTATCTTTGAAGAAGTTCTTAATTTTGGGTTCAATCACTTCTTGGTCAGGAGTAACGTTGATATTACTTGGACTCCCGCTTACGCGAAGAGGTAGCATAGTGGTTCCATCTTCCTGCTTTAAGGCCTTAAGCGCCCGATCCGAAATTACGGACGCAATAGCCTTATCGAAGCGTGAGGGGAGGTAAAGGGTCATTTGATAATCCATAACCTCACTAACCAAATGTTTATTACCATTCAGTTCTACTCCAATATTACCACTGGTCAGGCTCAGATCGTTAATGGTGAATAAGCGATCTTTCAGATTGTAGGAACTCTCCCATTTATCCAGCGCCATTCTCTTTAGGTTGCCGGCATTAAGCCTATCGGCCAGTTTTACCTGTACCGGATGTCCTTCAAGAACGGCTTTGCTCATTCCAAATGTACCTTTCATAGTTGAGGTGGGAAGTTGTGGTTCCAGGTATACATTTAACCCGGATTCATAATCCACTTCGGCACTGAAAGTCCCCTCCACATACTGGTGTAACTTACTTTTTTCACCCAGTACCGGATATTCTTCGAAAAAAGAACCGGCCCGAAGGTTATCAAGGTTACCTGAAAAGCTGATTGTGGTTTGGTCAGGACGAAGGACATCCCAGGTCAGCGACCCGGTTACGGTCCCGCCTAGAAGATTGGCTGTAGCCTGATCGAGAGCAATTTGTTCGGGAGTGGTGGAGGCGTTGCCTTGTACGTTGGTCATGGTAATGCCGGTGAGGATCATTTCTTTTATGTCGGCATCTACCGTACTTCTCAAATCGGGTAGGTGGATAGGCATCTCGACCCTTGTGGTATCGGTCCAGTCAATGAGTTCATCGAGATTGAGATGCGAACTGGAAAAGGAACCCTGCAGGCGGGGAGTAGAAGAACGCTCATTCGGATTCTTTAGATAGGCCATATAGTCCGTTAATGTTCCCTGAATGCTAATGTCTGATGACCCTAGATTAAAGTTTAGCGATGAGAGCGTAGCATTTTGCGGATTAAGTTTCAGCTTGCCGTTAAGGTTGCTAACCGGCTGAACAAGGTTGTCGCCCGCCATGTTGACTTCCTGCAGGCTAATGCCTCCGTTTAGTTGCAGTTCATCCGGTTGACTTAGTGGACCGCGGGCCCGAATATTGAGATCTCCCGCCCCGTTGAGAGTCGTAATACCGGGTTCCAGGTCGTAATAGTTCGTGATTTCCTCAAGCATTGCCTTTCCTGATATATTCAGGTCAATCGAGCGGTTGTCGCTTAGATAGTTGGTAACAGTTCCATCAGCAGACAGATTGTTATCTCCGGTAATAAATGATGCTTCCGAAATATTAAGCGTGGGCCCGTCAAGGGTAGAGCTGAAGGTGATTTCCTGAATAGGATTGTCGAGTGACTGATGCTGAATGAGTCCATCGGATAATTTGATCGTTCCTTTTTGTACGGCTTGCTCAATTTGTTCGGCCTTTCCATTGAGTGAGGCATTGGCAGTAAGTTGTCCCCGTAGTTTTAGGGTATCTTCATCAATAGGATAGAACTCTTTGAGCGTGGCCAGATCAAAATCCAGGTTGGTATTCAGGTCTATTGTTCGCTGGTTTTCGTCAAATAAGTAATTAATTGTCCCCTGCATATCGAAGGTGTTGGGTCCCGCCTGTAACCTGAAATCAGAAATATTAAATTCTGACTGCGTACCCTGGGCATCGATAGTTATATTTTCAATGGTCTTGGGAACATCGATAAATTTCAGGGTGCCTTCGGTGAGTTTGGCCAAACCATCAAAAGTGATCTCTTCAGGAGCATTGCGTTTTCCCTCCGCGGTGGCATCTACATTTAGTTGTCCGCTCATTTCTTCGATATCAAATGTACTGATATCGTAAAATTGATGGAGTGTTGACAGGTTTAGATCCGTAATGAAATCAAAAACAAAGGTACCGTCTTCCTCAAGGGGATCATTCAGTGTTCCACTACCGGAAAGCCGGTTGTTCTCCGCATTGGCGGAAAGGGTAGCTATGGTTATAAGATCGTTTGTTGCCTGTGCTTCCAGATTAATATTTTCAATAGGCTGGGGCAGGTCAGGATTCTGAATGAATCCATCATTTACTTCTATAGCCAAATCGAAGCGGGGGAGTTCTTCGTCAATGGTACCCTTAATAGTCCCATTAATGGCAAAGGAACCGTTGGTTTCAAGGTTCCGGACCTGCTCCTCATATTCAGGGGGAACCAGTAACAAAAGTTCACCTATGTTATCCGATGATGAATTTATGCTAAGATCAACGGATGGTTTGGTACTCCAGTTTTCCATTGATCCGGCAAGTTGAAGGGAGAGTCCCCTGACTGAAAGAGTTCCTTCGTCGAGTGCCAATGTCTCTGCTTCTGTATCTATAGTGGACTCTTGATCAAAGGTGAAGGCTAAATCCTCGAAATAAGATGCACTATCTACAATAGCAGAGAGGGCTCCTATTTCCAGATGCATAGAATTGTTGATCAGTTCATCATAAGAGAGTGAAAGATCGCCGTTTATCTGCCGCCCCTTTAGCTGAAGTTCCGATGTTTGATCGTGATAATTAACGGTTCCTTCGCTGAGTTCGAAATATGGAATATCGACTACTATACTGCTTGAAGTATCTGCCGGCTGTTCTTCTTCAAAGAAAAAGTCAATATTGGTTGTGCTGTCGGGATATATGGTATAATTAAAATAAGGGGACTGAGCGGATAATTCGGAGATATGTACTTCATTCCGAAAAAGAGGAAATAGGTCAACCGAAGCCGTGAGTTCTTCCAGGGCAAGCAGCGTATCGGATTCTGTTTGGTCAGGAATACGAAGTTTGTTAAGGGTGATGCCGGGTTTGGGAAAAGTACTCAGAAAAGTAACCGACATACTCTCAACTTCAACTGTGCGGCCCACCGATTCATTAATATAGGGCATCAGGGTATCTCGGAGACGATCATCCGTGAAATAAAGATTCAATCCAATAATAAACAGTAATAGGAGTAATGCTATTGCTCCTGCAATCTTGAGAAATGTTTTCATCATATAGTCGTTTATTTTTTATGACTTGATAATGTAAAATAAAATCGATTTTATTCCCTCAAGTTCCTTATGTTATAAAATAACATTTAACGCATGTAAAACAGCAATTATTCGATCTATGTTGAACTGGGGTTCCGGAGCGAACAATCCTAAATTTAAACAGCGCCGACAAAATCTTGTAGATAAACTTCGAGATAAGGGTATAGAAGATGAACGAGTACTTTCTGCCATTAATATGGTACCCCGGCACGTCTTTGTAGATACGGCACTGCAGGACCGTGCTTATAAGGATTCGGCCCTGCCTATCGGAAAGAAACAAACGATTTCTCAACCCTATACCGTAGCCCGGCAAACAGAACTGCTGGAAGCCAAACCCGGTGAAAAGGTACTTGAGATTGGAACCGGTTCCGGCTATCAGGCTGCTATCTTGTGTGAGCTCGGCGCGGAAGTTTATACCGTTGAACGGCATAAGAAGCTTTATGAAAAAGCCCGATCAACGCTTAGGGAATTGGGTTACTCGGTACAGGCCAAGCTGGGAGACGGCACAAAAGGTTGGTCGGCCTATGCTCCCTACGATGCTATTGTCGTTACGGCCGGAGCTCCGGTGGTACCGGATGATTTGGTTGAGCAACTTAACGTAAATGGACGGCTGGTTGTGCCGGTAGGCAGTGAAGAACGGCAAGAAATGGTGCGGATTATTAAAATAAGAAAAGATGAATTTGAAAAGGAGCATTACAGCAGCTTTAAGTTTGTACCTCTTATCGGTGAAAAGGGCTGGAAGGGATAGTCAGGAATTATGAATTGAGAGTAATGAATTTTAAATTCTCTTCAATCATTTTGGTATAAAATATTTTTCCTAATCCTTAATTTCTGATTGCCCATTGCCTGAAACCAAACAAACATCAGCAGACGATAATCAAAAGCCCACCTCATGGAAAGAAGCTCCTTTTCTTTTAATTAAAGGTTTTTTAATGGGATCCGCGGATGTGGTCCCGGGGGTTAGCGGGGGGACGATGGCACTCATCGTCGGCATATATACCCGGCTGATCGATGCCATTCGCAGCTTTGACTATAGCTTTGTCAAGCGTCTGGTTACCCTAAAGTTTAGGCAGGCCCTTAGTGAGGTCGAGTGGAAGTTTATGGTTATGCTGCTTGCCGGTATGGCCTGTGCGGTCTTTTTCTTCACTAAGATCGTACCCCTGCAGGTGTATATGTTTACAGATCCCGAATTGGTATACGGCTTATTTTTCGGACTGATTGTGGGTTCAATTTTTGTGCTGGCTAAAGCAATTGAGGGCTTTAACTGGCTGCACGGTCTGATGATTGCTTTGGGAACCTTAATTGGTTTTTGGGTGGTTACATTAGTGCCAACGGCTACTCCGGAATCGTCATGGTTTATCTTTGTCAGTGGTTCAATAGCTATCTGTGCAATGATCTTACCGGGTATTTCAGGATCCTACATCCTGCTTATCTTGCGTAAATATGATTATATCCTTACGGAAATTGGGAAACTGGGGACACCAGATACTTTCAGTAGCTTGATAAATCTGCTGCCCTTCGGATTGGGTGCTATATTCGGTCTTGTACTTTTTTCACGAATCTTATCGTGGTTGTTGAATCGGTACGAAGCCCAAACATTAGCCATACTTATTGGTTTTTTGATAGGATCACTATATGTGATCTGGCCCTATCAGGACCGAACATATTCCGAAATTGTAACGAAAGAGGAGGTACTTGCATATAATAGTTCTAAGGTTCAGAACCTGATGAACAAATCTCCGAACAAGCAGCAGCCGGAATATGAGCGGCTGGTAGAAATCATTAATCCCGATGCAGAGTTGGATAACCTTAAGAAAGTAAAAGTGGAAACGGTTAAGCAGAAGCTTATCAAGAGTGAGCCGTTTGTTCCATATATAACAGTGGAGGGAGTCAAAACCGATCATTTTTACAGCGGAATAGTGGGGATGATAATCGGACTTTTTATGGTTGTCGGAGTTGACTCTTTGCGAGGGAAAGGGTAATGTTTTACAAAGTTAAATGAACTAATGAAGGTTGTTTCATGGAGACTATTAAAAAAATTTTAGTACCCACAGACTTTTCTGAAAATGCTGAACCGGCCTATGCACACAGCCAGGAAATTGCTCGTCGTTTTGATGCCAAAGTCGATTTTATCCACATAATTCCAACGCTGAAATATTTTCACGAGAGTATTTCAGCGTTGGAAGGTTCTTTGGATACAGAAGGAGAGATATATCCCAAAGCTCAGAAAGAAGCCGTTCAGAAATTAAACGAGCTTATGGACACCCATCTTGTTGATGAGCACAGAGGAGAGGCTATTTGCAGAATCGGCCGCAAACCGTCATCCAGAATGTTGGACTGGGCCGAAGGAGGGGACTATGATCTGATCGTCATGGCCTCCAAAGGCCGTCATGATTCTCATTTATTGCGAGGTTCAACAACAGAGAAGGTAATCAGACATTCCGAAATTCCGGTATTTACGGTGGATGCCCGGTTATCGTCCAAAGGGTTAGAGCGCATTTTATTGCCTACTGATGGTTCAAAAACATCCTTGTCTGCTCTCCCAATGGCACTTTTGATAGCTGATATTTATAAAGCGGAAATCATTTTTTATCACGCCATTGAGCTTTATGGAAGTTCCCTGGATGATGGGAGGGAACGGAATCCCGAGAAATCAAATGAAGAAAATATCTATGAAGCACTTATAGGTTTGCTGGAAGATTATCTGGACGATGAGAATTTGGGAAATATCCAAATTAACCGTGGGGAAGCGGATTTTGAGGATCAGTTTGTCATAACAGAGGGCGCCTCAAGTCATACCGTGAATTTCCATACGGTTATAGAGAAAAGTGTGACAGCTCATGTTGGTATCGAAAACTATGCCGATGAGCATGCAGATGTCGTGGTGATGGCTACGCACGGGCACAGTGGTTGGGCTCACCTCTTTCTGGGTTCCACAACCGAAAAGGTTGCCCAGTATCTTGATATTCCAGTTGTTACGGTCAAGCCTGAAGTGTCAAAATTGAGAGAGCGATAGTATATCAATTGCCTTGAAGTGAACACAGCTGATGGGCGAATCTAATAAATAACCGATTATTTTTGGTACTTTATTATTTTTAATAGCGTATAATAACCAATATGTTGATACCAGAAATATTAGTTTAGATCCAATTTTTTATGCCCGAACTGATTACTGTTGAAGAACTGATGGCGATGGGACTTCCCCCGATTATTATTTATGCGGCGCCCGTTATGTTTGCTCTCGTATTTATTGAGTGGGCCATTAGTGCCTGGCGGAAATGGGATCTTTATGACGGTAAGGATTTTTGGGCATCCACGGCCATAGGAATCGGCAATATTATTGTAAGTTCACTTACAAAGGTAAGTATTTTTGCTCTTATCCTGTTGTTTTATAATATGATGCCCTGGCGAATACCCTATACCTGGTGGTCGTTCCCGGTTTGTTTTGTATTTCTGGATTTTTGCAGGTATTGGGCACACCGTATTGCACATGAGCAACGCATTTGGTGGGCTACACACGTACCGCATCATTCCTCGGAGCAGTATAATTTCTCGGTTTCATTCCGTCTCTCCTGGGTACAGGGCTTTAAAGTGATTTTCTTTCTCCCGGTAGCAATGGCCGGTTTCCATCCCGTGGTGTTTTTTATATGTCACCAGATAGCTGTTTTGTACCAGTTTTGGATTCATACAGAGCTTATCGACAAGCTGCCCAGACCCATAGAGTTTATTTTTACAACCCCATCTCATCATCGTGTTCATCATGCGAAGGATGATCACTATTTGGACAAAAATTATGGCTCCACACTGATTATATGGGATCGGATATTCGGAACATTCCAGCCTGAGCTCAATACGCCCAACTACGGAATTACAAAGCCGCCGGAATCGTATAACCCGGTTTACCTGGTATTCCATGAATTTATTGCTATCTGGAAAGATCTGAAAAAGGCTGAAGGCTGGAGGGACTGGCTGTTTATTTTATTTGCAAGTCCTGCCGAACAGGCCCGTGTTGAAAAAGAGAAACAGGTTGAAGTAAATAGGACAGTGGTTCCGGGAGAAGAGTAAGCACAATACTTCATTTTACATCCAAATAATTAGTTATGTGGATTGGAAATAATTATCCGTATATTAGCCCCTCTGGTGTTACATAAACCTACCTATTCATT
>CAYXVW010000080.1:0-10107 GCA_964468695.1 uncultured Balneolaceae bacterium
CTGCTCCTAGTACGAGAGGACCGGAGTGGACGCACCGCTGGTGCACCTGTTGTCCGGCCACGGGCATCGCAGGGTAGCTATGTGCGGAAGTGATAAGCCGCTGAAAGCATCTAAGCGCGAAGCACGCTCCAAGATAAACATTCCCCACAGAGCCTTCTGGAAGACGACCAGATTGATAGGCGGCAGGTATACGGGTGGCAACACCTTTAGCCGAGCCGTACTAATAAGGCCACTGGCTTTTACTTATATGGCTTGCACGACCGGCTGGTCGGGCAAGTCTTGCACTGGCACCAACACAACCAATCCACCATCAGCTATCAGTAGGTCAAAGCCCTACCGGCGACGAAATTACGAGCAGGCGGGCATAGCGCAGGGGCCCCACCCGTTCCCATCCCGAACACGGACGTGACCCTCTGCAGCGCCGATGGTACTGGCCGACCGGCCGGGAGCGTAGGTCCCCGACTGCTCTTTATTTATTGATAAGCCCTTTGCGCTTTTGCGTAAAGGGCTTTTTTTATAAATAGTAATCAGCCTGTTTTTAAAGGTTTTTTTATCCAAAAGATTAAATTCAATATATTATAGTAATGACTGGACTGGCTATTGGCTTTAACTTATAACCGTGAGAAAGAAAAATGGAATTTTCTAAGTTTATTAATCGCTACAAAAAACGGCTATATACGCTTTTTAATGAACAGGAAGATATTAATGAGCTAAGCCTGACTCGTGGCCTGCCCAATGATATATTTGAGCAGGTTATGGAGTGCAATCCTCTGAGTGTCTTTATACCTGAAGAGTATGGAGGAAGAGGAATAAAAACGCATGAAGCGTTATCCATGTTGGAAGCAAGTTCCTACGAGTCCTTACCTCTTTCATTGATGATGGGAATTAATGGAGCTCTTTTTCTTCAACCGGTTGCAAATTATGGTTCGGATGAGGTAAAACAACCTATCTTTGATCGATTTGTGAATGATAAATGTATGGGCGGACTGATGATAACGGAACCTGATTTTGGTTCTGATGCTTTGCGAATGGAAACTTCTTTTGAAAAGATAGAAGAGGAAGGAGAATCAACCTATGAAATTTCAGGAACGAAGCATTGGGCAGGATTAACGGGTAGTGCAGACTATTGGCTTATTACAGCCCGACGAAAGAGCAAAGGAAGATTAGGAAGAGATATCGGATTCTTTATCCACGATAGCCGGAGAGGAGGAATAGAAGTTGAAGAGTATTACAAAAATTTAGGACTTTATATGCTGCCCTATGGGCGCAATAAAATTAACATTTCGGTACCGGAAGAATATCGACTGCAACCAGAATCTACAGGTATTAAAATGATGCTCGATGTACTTCACCGGAGCCGGTTGCAATTTCCAGGCATGGGTATTGGCTTCCTTAAAAGGATGATGGTTGAAGGCATTACTCACTGTAAAGAGCGATCGGTTGGTGGACAAAGCCTGTTTCAGTACGATCAAGTAAAGAAACGGTTAAACCGTCTGCAATCCTCTTTTACTATTTGTTCGGCAATGTGTGCCTTTACTAGTCAAAATGTACCAATGTCGAAGAATGTTGCCGGAATGGATATAACTGCCAATACGATTAAGACCTATACAACCGATCTTATGCAACAGGCTGCCCAATCGCTTTTACAGCTAACAGGGGCAAAAGGGTACCGACTTGATCATATTGCCGGACGGGCCCTCATTGACAGTCGTCCATTCCAGATATTTGAAGGATCCAATGATATCCTTTATCAACAAATATCGGAATCTGTTCTGAAAAAAATGCGGAAACTTAAGTTTAAAAATCTTTACCGGTTCTTAAGTGATTTTAGTCTTACCGAACGGGCATCCGATTATTTTAGTGATACTCTGGATTTTAATATTAATCAGAAACTGGCTCAGGATCGTCTGGTAGAGTTGGGACAAATTCTGAGTCGCGTTATCTCATTGGAATTCACTCTTCGACTTGGAGATAAAGGATTTAATCAAAAACTAATCCAAAATACCATTAAAACTCTGGAGGTAGAGGTTGAACAAATGGTAACCTCTTTTATCAGTAATAAAACTCCGAATGTAGTGGAGGATTATGAGGAATCGAGTTCTTGGTTAGACTCTATTACCCCACAAATTTTGCATTCCTAGCTTTTAAAGACAGACTTATATGGATGAGGTCGTTGTCCTGACAGGTGCTGGTATGAGTGCGGATAGCGGGCTTAAAACGTTCCGCGATTCGGATGGTCTTTGGGAAGGCTATGATATACGCGACGTAGCTACAGTTCAGGCCTGGCAAGATAATAAGGAGAGGGTTCTGGATTTTTATAATAAGCGTCGAAAGCAGGCCTTTGAAGCTGACCCTAATGCCGGACATAAAGCACTTGCAAAGCTTGAAGAGAGCTATGAAGTAACCATTATTACCCAAAATGTGGATTCCCTTCATGAGCGGGCCGGGTCAGAAAATGTGATACATCTGCATGGCGAACTCTCGAAAGTTAGAAGTGAAAAAGATCGGTCCCTGATCTATAATATAGGGGATCGCCCTATTGAAGTCGGAGATACCGCTGAAGATGGTAGTCAACTGCGGCCCCATGTGGTCTGGTTTGGAGAACCGGTACCTAAAATGGAAGAAGCTTATTCTATTCTACCCGAAGCGGATATTCTAATAGTTATTGGGACCTCTCTCGTTGTTTATCCGGCAGCAGGTTTGGTTGATTTGGCAGATTCCGATATTCCCAAATATATAATTGATCCCAATAAACCGGAGTTAGCAGACTATAAAGGATGGAAGCATATAAAGAAAACGGCTGCTGTTGGAACGCCTGAACTGGTAGATGAATTATTATCATCATAGCAGGCTTATTAATGAATAATATTAAATAGAGTATATACGATTTATGTCTGAATACCGAGCAACAGAAGATGAGAAAGAAGTTTTAGAAAAGTATTTGCTGCAATTTCTAAATTTGGAGAAACGGTATCCCTTATTGCCTGGTATCGAAAATGAAGAGGCAATTGCAGGACTGATGGGAATTGAATACGATGAGTTAAGGAAATTGAGGGATCGATTTGCTGCAAATGCTAAAGAAGCCGCTATTGAACTGCTGGAAGATGGTGAGGTGGCAGAATGGATCGAAGAACTTCCGTTTGAAAAGGGCGATACGATTGTTGCTCTCGGAGATTCCATTACGGATGATCTGCAGGGATGGTTTAATGTATTTCAACACGTTCTGGAAATAGGATTGGATACCCCGGATTTAACCTTTGTAAACAGCGGTGTTTCTTACGATACCTCAACAGATGCTTTAAAACGTTTGAATCGGGATGTATTGGATCACGATCCCGACTGGGTCATAGTGGCACTTGGGACCTTTGACGCGCAACGTCTGCATGTGGCTCCCGATCGTCCACTGGTTTCGCTGGCGGATTACTGGGAAAATATGAATACCATAGAATCTACTGTTGCCGAGGTTACGGATAATCCACTTATCTGGATGACGCCTCCTCCCGTTATTTCTGAGATGCTGGAAGATATCCGGCTATTTAACTTTAATATTTATGAGGAGGACTTAAATGGATACCGCGAGATCCTCACAGGAAAAAAAGGATACATCGTTGATCCTCTGGGAGAACGTATGCATGATGAGGATGACGAAAGCGATGATGACAATTTACCCTCGGCATGGAATTACTTGAGCGATGGACTCCATCCTTCACTTTCAGGGCATGTAAATACCGTGAAGGAACTTATTCGGTTTCTCGCCCTGGCTAAAGATCCTGAAGAAGGATCGAGCTTTGAGACTCCGGATGATTATGAGCCCGAAATGGATTAAAGTGCAATATTAACATCCATAAGAGTAAAAACCGGATGGTAATTAGCACCAATTGTGGAAGAGGTTAATTCTTTTTTTTCCATGACGCTTGGATTAAAAAGCCCAACTTCCAGTGAGCGATCCTTGTTTTCGTAGGTGACAAAGCCATTTACCCTGGATGGATTTGATGCGGAGGCTTGAGAAAAATCTGGTCCTTCAGCTAATATAAAAGCGTCAATAAGCCCGAATCCAAACCCGGCCCAAGCTCCAATAGCTGATCCGTATTGCAGTGATTCTACCAAGGGTTCGCGAATAATTAAAGATACAGAGGAGGCGATAAGTGCACCTCCTGCAGCTCCATACAAGGTATCCAATAGGGGAATAACCGAAGTATTGGTCGCATCGTTAAAGGTGGCCGAAATATAAAATTGTTGTCCCTTTTCAATTTTTGAAATGTCATGTACTCCAACGCCGATTCCATAAAGCGTTCCCGCTCCTAACCCGGTACGTACAGGACCAAAGTAATCGCTGTCCTGTAAGGCCATAGTTGCTCCTCCCAAGAGCACACCGTTAACAGCTCCATTTAATGTGTTTTGTCCAACGAGTTTTATTGATTGACTCTGACCGGGAGTGAAACTGATTGCAATTATTCCAAGTGTAAATAATAGCAGAATTGTTTTTTTCACGGTAATCATATATTAAGGTTAATAGTGGAGATAATTCTTTTAACTCTTCGCTTTATGTATTTACTCGGGATCTTCTAAAGCTACGGGTAATATTTTTCCATTGTAGAACTTAGACCCATTTAAGGCAAAATCGGTAATATAAGTTCCCATTTCTTCTGGAGAAACAGGAGCTTCGATGCCTGGAAAAGCCTGTTCAAGCATTTCGGTTTGTACAGCACCTAAACATAATGCATTGGCGCAGATATCCTGTTCGGAAAATTCAGCAGCAAGGCATTCCGTCAAAATAGAAAGGGCTCCTTTTGATACGCTATAAGCTGCAAGTCCCGGGAATTTTGCGCTTCCCTGAAAACCTCCCATACTGCTGATATTTATTATATGAGCCCCATTATTAAAAAGGGGAAGCAAATGTTTTGTGATATTTACGGCACTAATTAGGTTGCTTTCCATTTGAGAGCGCCAGTCATCCAGTGTAAGTTCCTGGAACGATTTGTTGATCAGTGCACCGGCATTGTTAATAAGAATATCCACTCCTTCATATCTTGAAGTAATCGCCTGTATAAATTTTGCTACGGATTCTTCTACGGTAAGGTCCGTGGGATTAGAATAAATGTTTTCGGGATATTCGTTCTGGAGCTCCTGTAATGGAATTTTAGAACGTGCTACCGCTATTACTTGATGATTTTCTTCGGCCAGTTTTTTGCAAATTTCATAGCCTATTCCACGGCTTGCTCCTGTTACTATTGCAACTTTGGACATATAAATAAGCTTTTCTTTTTGAAAGAATGTAAGAACTCCATTAGGATCTAACAATATGGAATTCGAGCCATAATTTCATTGATTAACATTGTTAAAAAGGGCTATTTTAATCATATTGAACTCCCTGGAAAGATGGGAATAATAAAAAGCCAATAGAATTTAACTTCCATTTAAACATAGAGAAAGGTGCATTTTCTATGGATGATCAGCAATTAGTACCGTATAATATTCGTGATCTGTCTCCATATGTAGCTGGAAAAACCATTGAGGAGGTTCAATCGGAATATAATCCTCCGGAAATATCAAAATTGGCCTCTAATGAGAATCGAATGGGATGTAGTTCGGTTGTACAACCCGCAGTTATTAAGGCAATGCAGGAGATACAGGATTATCCTGATCCCGTTTCTCATAAACTTTGTCAGGCTTTGGCGGAAAAATATAGAGTAGATCCCGAGAACATTATTTTAGGAGCAGGTTCTGAGAGTCTAATTGCTAACCTTTGTCGCACTTTTTTTCTGAATAATGAAGAAGCGATTACAGCAAATGCAACATTCGTTGGCTTCTTTGTACAGGCAAATATCCGGGGTATTTCTATCAAAAAAATACCACTGTCAAAAGATTATCGCTATGACCTGGAAGCAATGGCCGAAGCCATAGGGCCGAGAACAAAGATGGTTTATATCGCCAATCCTAATAATCCTACGGGTACCTATGTAACGCAATCGGAATTTGAACGGTTTATGCGCCGCGTTCCGGACAGGGTGCTGGTAATTATGGATGAGGCTTATTACGAGTATGCTCGCGAAGTTTCGGATTATCCTGACTCTCTCAGCTATGATTATAATAATGTCATAACGCTTCGAACATTCTCAAAAGCATATGGTCTGGCGGGCTTCCGGATTGGTTATGGTATTGGTTCAAAAAAAGTGATCGGTCATATGATGAAGACAAAGCTCACGTTTGAGCCTACAGCACCAGCCCAGGCTGCTGCTTTTGCAGCATTAAAAGACCAGGATTTTTTACGAAAAGTTTATAAGCGCATATCCGAAGGGAAAAAGAATCTGTATCAATTTTTTGAGCAGCAGGGAATTGCTTATGCTCCATCGATAGCCAACTTTGTGATGGTACAGTTGGAAAGCAAGCAACGGGCTATTGATTTCACCCAGAATATGCTGGAAGAGGGAGTTATTTTGCGCCGGCTCCATGCATTTGGTTTACCTGCGTGCGTACGAATAACGGTCGGTCGTAAAAAAGAAATGCAACATTTTAAACATGCGTTTAAAAAAGTAATGGATTAATAAAGTGTCAATTTGATAGACAGCCATGTCAAAAAAAGAAGCTGATAATCAGGATAAGTCCCGGAATATAAATGCGATTGATTGGGAGAAAATAGTAGAGCTGATGCTGTATTCACGGGCCATAGATGATAAAGAGGAAAAGGAACTGGTACCGGATAAAGAGGTATTATATCAGTTTTCGGCCAGGGGGCATGAACTTGGACAGCTTCTGTTAGGAGCCCATCTTTACCATGAGCACGATGCGGCTAGCGCCTATTATCGATCACGCCCCCTTATGCTCTCTTTGGGACTTAGTTTGGAGGATGCTATGGCTGCTCCCATGGCTAAATCAGGGGGGTATAGTGATGGAAGAGATATTGGTGTTGTATGCAACAAGCCTGGCTTGGGAGCTCCTACAGTGCTACCTATGGCTGGTGATGTGGGATCACAATACACCCCGGCGATAGGATGGGCCCAAGGCATTCGCTACCATCGAAAGACACTGGAGAATAAAGATTATGAAAAAGCTATCTCTGTAGTCATGGGAGGGGATGGTTCTGTTGCCACCAATGGATTTTGGTCGGCACTTACTATTGCAACGACGCAAGATCTGCCTATCCTATTTTATATTGAGGATAATAACTATGGGATATCGGTACCTGCAGACTATCAAACACCCGGTGGGAATATTGCAAAAAACCTCTATTCCTTTAAAAATATGCGGATTTTTGATGGGGATGGAACTAGTCCTGAAGAGTCTGCCGATCTTATTGCTCAGTCAGTTGATTATGTGCGTGAACGCAAAGGCCCTGCGCTTATTCATCTAACCATGCCGCGCTTAAATGGACATTCTTATCAGGATAATCAAGCCTATAAACCAGATGAGCTGCTGGAAGAAGAGCAGCAGCGGGACCCATTAAAAAAACTCAAATCATTTTTAGTGCCCGATCGGTTGTCAGAAACTGATTGGGATGATCTCGAAGCGAAGGCTGTGGAATCTGTTGATGAAGCAAGTCGGGCTGCTTTGAATAGGCCGTCACCGAATAAAGAACAAACAACCCGCTATGTATTTTTCGAACATAAAGAGAACGGGAATCCTAAGATCCAATTAGTTGGCGGGCTTGCTCCCTCGGGACACAAATTTCCGGATCAATCTACTGATCCCAATGCCGGTAAGCAGCGAATAAATATCGTTGAAGGAATCCGAAAAACGCTTGATTTTGAGCTGGAAACCAATCCAAAGGTAGTAGTATTTGGAGAGGATGTGGGGGCCAAGGGCGGGGTGCATGCCGCAACAATGGGTTTGCAAACCAAATACGGTAAGTCGAGAGTATTTGATACCAGTTTATCTGAAGAGGGCATAATTGGC
The DNA here is from genome assembly GCA_964468695.1 of uncultured Balneolaceae bacterium. GTDB lineage: Bacteria > Bacteroidota > Rhodothermia > Balneolales > Balneolaceae > Fodinibius. The sequence goes on from CAYXVW010000080.1 coordinate 7,894, forward strand.
CGCGCGGTTGGATTAGCATATTCCGGATTAATGCCGGTAGCCGAAATACAATTTAGAAAGTATGCGGATCCGGCTACGGAACAACTTAATAACTGTGGCACTATTCGCTGGCGAACAGCCAATAAGTTTGCGGCCCCTATAGTAGTACGGATGCCCGGTGGTTTCGCAAAGTGTGGTGATCCGTGGCACAGCATGTCAAATGAGGTGTTTTTTGCTCATGCGGTGGGTTGGCAGGTAGCGATGCCGAGTAATGCGCAAGATGCCGTCGGTTTGTTGCGATCAGCAATGCGAAGCAATAATCCCACTATATTTTTTGAACATCGTAATTTGCTGGATGCCAAATATGCCCGTCGTCCTTATCCCGGGAATAAATTTGTTGTGCCTTTTGGTCAGGCTAAAAAGCTTCAGGAAGGAGAGGATCTTACAATCGTTACCTGGGGCGCTATGTGTGAGCGCTGTGAGGAGGCTGCACAGTTGTCAGATTATTCCGCTGATATTTTAGATTTACGAACATTAATGCCTTGGGATAAAGAATCTGTTTTAGAGTCTGTAAAAACTACAAATCGCTGCCTGATTGTTCATGAAGATACCCAAACGGCCGGCTTTGGGGCAGAGGTTAGTGCAGTACTGATGAAAGAAGCTTTTAAATATCTTGATGCACCTGTTGAGCGTTTAACGATGCCGGATATTCCAATGCCTCACAATGTCGAATTAATGAATGCCGTACTTCCGGATGCTCAGAAAATTGCGAATAATATTGAGAAATTATGTTCTTTTTAAGATTATAATCTCGGCAATAATCACTGTTGCTAGTTGGGTATTAAAAATTGATAATACCTATTATAAATACTGTTTTTTATTTATTATATAGGTTAATGGATTAGATTAGGGCTAATCTGCTGAAAGTACGGGAGAGTTATGATGGCAATGGATATCAGTTTATGAATTTCAAAAGACTTTTTTTAATCGGGTTTCTCTTAACCTTACCCCTTTTGGGATATGCTCAGCGATATAATTTACAGGTTTATTCCGTAAATAAGGGATTACCTCATTCACAGGTCCATAGCATATTACAAACTTCAGATGGATTTTTATGGGCCGGCACCTATGGTGGCGGACTTGCAAAATTCGATGGGAAAGAATTTACTACTTATACCATTAATGATGGCCTGAAAGATAATAGTATTGAATTTATCTACGAAGATAGTAAAGAGAACTTGTGGGTTTCTACCTATCGCAGCGGTATCGCGAAAATGGAAGGCGATCAATTTGTCTATCCTTTTAATAACAGTATTCTGGATACCTCTGAGGTATATGCAGTCCAGGAAATGAGCAATGGTGAGCTTTGGATTGGAACGTACCGGGGTGGAATATTTATCCATGATGGCTCACAACTTAGAAGATTGACTACTGAGGATGGGCTAAAAAATAACACTATCTGGGATTTTTGGGAAGCTGAAAATGGCAATATTTGGATAGCTACAAGTGAAGGTTTATCCGTTTTAGAAAAAAATGATCTGGTTGAAGGAACAGAGTTTAAAAATTTTACCGTAAATGACGGACTTAGTGGAGAAAGTATTTACCGGATAGTACCTCACCCCGATGGAGATTTATGGTTTGCAAGTAGTAATGGAATTACTACTTGGGATGGATCTTCTTTTTCAGCTATTACAGAGATGGGAGGTGTTGAACTTGACTATGTGTATGACCTTATTGCTGACTCAGACGGAAATATGTGGATTGGTACCTATTCTGATGGGGTCTTTGTCCATTCTGATAGCACTTCAAGACATATTACTAAAGAAAATGGATTAAGTAGTAATCATATTTATGACCTGTATGAGGGGCACGATGGAAATATCTGGATTGCAACAGATGGGGCCGGAATCAATCGCTATGGGGGAGAAGGATTTACTTTTTATGGAACCGAGTCGGGGCTCAGCTCTCCTAAGATTTATAGTCTGTTTGAAGATAGTAAAGGCACGGTATGGACAGGAACCAGTAACGGCATATTTTCGTTTGATGGTGAAACATTTAATGAATTACCGTTCCCTGAGAGGTATGAAAATTCAAAAGAAGTTTGGGATATTGCCGAATTACCTACTGGTGAAATGTTATTCCTGATGCCGGATAATGCGATATATAAGTATGATGGACAAGAATTAACAAATTACTCGGAAGGCAAAAATCTGGATTTATGGTTTACGTACGATT
>CAYXVW010000081.1:0-3081 GCA_964468695.1 uncultured Balneolaceae bacterium
CGTTTTTGACCGCCTGAATATATTCCGGATTGGGATCCTGCTGAGAATAAACAACAGGCTCTTTGAGTCCCATCGCCAGATTAACGGTGTGCAGTTCCGGCACGGGATTTAGCTTTGCTATTTCGCCTCCATCGAAAATACCTTTCCAGTCAAAAGTCTGCTCATGAATCAATTCTCCCAGTTCCAACAGAAATTCATCGCCGGTGCGATTATATAGCCAGTAAACCATCATCAGGTTATCACCACCGCGGCGATTGCCCCAATACGACCAGTTATCCAGCGGCTGTTCCGGAAGATGCTCCAACTGATAACGGAAATAGCCGGTCATCAGATCCAGCACCCGCTCGTCTTCCGTTGCCATGTAGTATTGTTTCAACACTTTCAGCATCACCATTTTGGGCCACCAGTCCTTGCGCGGCCCTTCCTGAACACCTCGGCGATCCTCGGGAGGACCATCTTCAAAGGGAATAGGTCCGAAATAACCGTCATTCTGTTGATTATTCAGGCTCCATTCAATCCATTTCCGGGCTTTTTCTTTGAGCTCTTCATCATTTAGGATATAAGCCAAAGGAACTAATCCATCCAACCAATACGGACCTCGTTCCCAGCCATCACCGTCGCCGCCGAGCCACCCATTGGTAGGCCCCACAACTTCTTCATAGATCTCGTCCAGGTTACCAGTTAATCCCGATCGCTGCTTTTTAAGCTGCTCCAGCAGCCATCCTTTGGGCTTTATGGCACCAATGGGCAGTTCAGCATAAGGTTCGGATTGCAGCGGAGCTTTATTTGAGACATAATAATCGTTTGATTTTCCTGGCTCTGAAATGTTAACCGTATTTGCCCGTGAGTTATCTCCTTTTATAAAGGATAATCCACTCATCAATCCAAATCCAGATCCGGCGATGCTTTCAATGAATTTTTTTCGGTCCATAGCTTTGAAATTCCCTGAGATTTATTCCTTATTTAAATTTTATAAAATACTTTCATACAGGTTTAAATGAGTAGCAAGATTAACTGATATTAAACTCCCATCGGTAATAATAAATTTCCTCAATTACCGGATCAGGTGACTCAAAGAAGGGAATGTTCGCCTTATACCAACTCCAGTCTTTATTATCCCACCAGTCCTGATTTTCCAGTACCTGTTGTTTATCTAAAATTTCGGTTTCCTTACCAGAAAAAGATCTCACCTCTTGGCCTTGAGAGTTTGTTACTCCCAGTGCTAATAGTCCAACAAAAACGAATCCGCCAATTACTATCATCTGTACATTTATATTCAACCACTTTGCATCTTTCATCACTAATATTTTATCTAAATTATAATTTCGTATAAAACTTTATCCTGTTTAATACGATCAATATCCCACCTCGTAATTCCACTGCTCCGGTAACTAAACCAATATCATTATGATATAAACAGAAACAGGAAGGCACTGTCTATGTTTTTCTCGGTAATACATGGTATTCTACGTTAAACTCTATTTTACCCCTAAAAATTTTTCTGCATTTTAAGAACATGCGCAGCATAGGGTTTTGCCATCTTTTAGTACAGGTAATATGGGAGATCTCTATAAGGTTGGCAAATACATTGATGCGCTCTTCTGTATTACCTTAGCAAAGCAGCCTACCCCCCCCCCACCTTCAAGAAGGATACTAGCAGACGGCCTACCTTTTATTTTTTACTTAGATATATCAAATAGTAACTTAAAACTGGATTTTGCGTAGAAAGAAATATCCAAAAGAACCATTTACTTAAGGAGGCTGGCAAAGAGGTGTTATTTTGTTCCGGTGGGATGTGTCAGCACTTTGATGGGAATTAAATCGGACCGACGATTCGCATTTTCCACAATTAGAAGCCATTGAAAAGTGACATCAGATATTTCTAACTCTGAAAAGTTGATATGACAAAAGGGATTAACGATATCTCACCGCGCCAGGCCGCATTGGCTGCAGGATTCGGATTGCTGTTGATGGCCGTTCTGGCCCCCATCGCATATTTCTCGGTACTCCAAAATCTTATCGTTCCCGGAGACGCCCAGGCAACAGTTACTAATATCACGAACTCATTGGGCTCATTTCGGATAAGTGTTGTACTCCTTTTAATAGTGGCCATTCTTGATATCATTGTATCCTGGGGACTTTATGTTTTGCTCAAGCCCATAAATAAAAGTCTGGCGTTATTAACAGCCTGGTTCAGAGTAGTGTACGCCGCAATTTTTGCGGTTGCTATTGCTAATCTCTATAACATACTACCGCTCTTGGCAGATGCAGGCCTTACCGAGATGTTGGGTGACCAGCTAAACACTCGTGTAATGTTATTGCTCGAATCGTACAGGATTGAGTGGGATACCGGGCTGGCGATCTTCGGTCTTCACTTGTTCCTCCTTGGATATCTTATATTCAAATCGGGTCCACGGATTCTGGGCGTCCTCGTGGTACTTGCGGGCATCGGATACAGCGTTGACTCCTTTGGAAAAATGCTTTCTCCTGATTACAGTTTAACGATTAGCCTTTATACTTTTGCCGGAGAAATCCTACTCATTTTTTGGCTCCTTTGGATCGGTTTCAAAGGAGTCCCGGATACTTTGAAGAGAAGCTGAACAAATAGACCTAATGAATTCCACAAATAATAAGAAATTGAAAAAAGTTTGTATAATCGGCGCATCGGGAAAGCTTGGCAAGTATATGGTGCAGCATTGCCTGGACCGAAATTACGAGATCATTGGTGTTTGCCGGGAAAAAAGCGTTGGGAAGCTGGATTCCTTTAAAGACCGGATAACGATTGTCCCCGGAATGACGAATGACCGGGAAGTAATCAAAAAAGCGGTAAAAGGATGCGACGGGGTGCTCACCGTATTGGTACCCTGGGGAGTGAATAATTATTCCTCGGGGACGGCACAGGCGGTACTGGATTTTGCCGAGCCCGATGCACGCCTGATCTTTTCCTGCGGGTGGCACATTACCAAAGACGGAAAGGATGAATATTCCTGGAAGCTGAAGGCATTTGTAAAAGTTGCTGGCTGGATCGCCAAATTGTTGCGACTCGTTGATATTGAAGACCAGGTAAGAGCCTGCGATCTG
>CAYXVW010000081.1:3181-10090 GCA_964468695.1 uncultured Balneolaceae bacterium
CTTTTGGTTTAAAATTTAATAGTTAATAAAAGCTTTGAGTTTTAATTAAATTACTTATTCAACAAGTCCAGGCCAGCTAAACCGGAGGCCTGTGTATTATAATTTATTAGTAGAAGTCTATGGAAAATAAAGTCAAACGAAAGTTCAGCTCATATCCGGATGAGATCAAGCCGAAGATGGAGAGCCTTCGCAATTTGATTTACGAGGTGGCGCAAGCTACAGAGGGAGTAGGCGAACTGGAAGAAACGTTAAAATGGGGTGAGCCGGCATATTTAACCTCACAAACAAAAAGTGGAACAACGATCAGAATTGACTGGAAACCTAAGAATCCGGATCAAATCGGGGTGTATGTAAGTTGCAATACTACCTTAATTAGCACCTTCAGAACGCTTTTTGAAGATGATCTGAAGTTCGAAGGTAACAGAGCAATCGTTTTTCCAGTTGATAAGCCCATACCCAAAAAACAGCTGATGATTTGCATACAGATGGCACTTCGGTATCACCTTGATAAAAACAGATAGCCAGGCGCTACAAGTTGGACAGGACGCCAGGAAAGGCGATGAGGATAAAGAGAGTCTCCCTTTGTCGAAGCTCTTCGCAGCCTCTAATCCAATACAAAAATCAGGATGTCCAATTTCCGCAATCTCAATCATTATAAGAGGTAAGGAAACACTGAACATCAATTAAAGACGAAAATGAAGGAATTCATTATGACAAAGAGAAATAAAATTATCTATTGGATCACCACCGGCTTTCTTGCCTTTGGTATGACCGCAGGAGGCGTACAACAACTGTTTCAAATAGGTGGATATGTTGAAATTGTTAGCCAGTTGGGTTATCCGATATATATGCTATCCATACTCGGATTTTGGAAAATTTTGGGAGTTATCGCCGTGCTTGTTCCTAAATTTCCAATAGTGAAGGAATGGGCTTATGCAGGTTTCTTCTTTGCTATGTCCGGAGCGGCAGCTTCACATATCACGGTAGGCCAACCGTTTACTGAAGCACTTCCTTCATTGGTATTGCTAATCATGACAGTGGCATCGTGGTATTTCAGGCCTGCGGATAGAAATATCGGGACCATTAATCAAAAATAACAATTATGACTAAGCCAAAAGACGTTGATTCCTACATTGCCAATTCACCCTCCAAGGCCCATCCAATACTCAAAGAACTCCGGGAAATAATAAAATCGACTATTCCGGAAGCAGAAGAAAGCATAAGCTACAACGTGCCGTTCTATAAATTTCACGGTGTTCATGTTGGATTTTCCGCTTTCAAGAATCATGCTACCTTTGGCATTGGCGCTGACGTACTTCAAAATAAAAACCGCAAAATGCTCGAGGAAATGGGTTACAAAACCGGGAAAGAAACCATACAAATCAAGTACGGTCAAAAGGTACCGGCCACTACCATAGAGAAACTTCTAAAAGCAAAAGTAAATAAAGCCAAAAAACGACAAAAAAATGAATCCCAAAGTCGATGAGTATATAAGTAAAGCCCAAAAATGGCAGGAAGAAATAGAGCAGTTGAGAATCATCTGCCTCGACTGCGGACTGAACGAAGAATTGAAATGGGGAAAACCATGTTACTCATTTCAGGGAAGCAATATCGCTATCATACAGCCATTTAAGGAATTCTGTGCACTTATGTTTTTCAAAGGGGTTCTGTTAAAAGATCCCGAAGATGTTCTGGAAAAACCCGGGGAGCATTCGAGAATCGCACGCCGGGTTTCATTCACCGGTGTTCAGGAAATCGTTGAGATGGAATCTATCCTAAAATCCTATATTGGGGAGGCCATTGAAGCAGAAAAAGCCGGGTTGGAAGTGGATGTAGAAGAAAAAAAAGAACCTCTTCCTGAAGAGTTTCAAAAGAAGCTGGATGAAAATCCTGACTTGAAAGCTGCGTTCAATGATTTGACACCCGGACGGCAACGAGGATATATTCTGTATTTTTCTGACGCCAAGCAATCCAAAACCCGTAAGCGAAGGATTGAAAAATACATCCCAAAAATTCTCGATGGAAAGGGATTACATGATTAGCGGGATTGGGATATAAAACAAACACTAAGCTTCAAATAAAAAGGAAAAATGAAAGAATTCATGTTATTGTTCCGGCAGCCGAGTTATGACTACAGCGATGTTTCAAAAGAAGAGATGGCGGAACTCTCTAAAAAATGGACGGAATGGTGGAAAGACATTGAAGCACAGGGGAAGCTGGTCAGTCGCGGGCCGCGCCTGGCGATGGAGGGCAAAGTACTAAAGCCCGGCGGCGTGGTTACCGACGGCCCGTTCGTTGAGATCAAAGAAAAACTGGGCAGTTTTATTGTCGTAAAGGCTGGAAACCTGGAGGAAGCTACCACATTAGCTCATGGCTGCCCGGCATTGGACCAGGGCGGCAGTGTTGAAATCCGGCCTTTTGGGAATCCATGGACTTCCTAGCTATGTCTCATGTTGACCCACCCTTGAATCCCTCCCTAATAATTAGGGAGGGAAACTCATCGATTAGATTGTAGTCTTTTTGATAGATTTGGGAGTATCCCTAAAATGAAGTTGGATTAATTTAGTGCAATACTAGAAAATGTAATCAAGGCATCTCTCTCCCTACTGGTAGGGAGAGAACAAGAGAGGGTCTTTACATAAACAAAACCTAAGACTGTACCTCAGAATGCAAAAAGAAGAGCAGATCATAAAGCAGTTATTTCACCAGGAATTTTCAAAAATGGTTGCGGTCATAAGCAGACTATATGGGTTGTCGAATATTCAAATTGCCGAAGATGTAGTGAGCGAAACCTTTCTTCAAGCGGCCGAAACATGGGGCCTCGAAGGAGTACCGGAAAACCCGACGGCCTGGCTGTATGTGGTGGCCAAAAACAAAGCCCTCTACCATTTCCGGCGTAAAAAAATATTCGATCATAAAGTATCCCCAGAGCTGACGATAAGACGACAACAGGATCGCAGAGTACCGGAACCAGATTTTTCGCTGCAAAACATCAAAGACAGTCAGCTGCAAATGCTCTTTGCCGTGTGTCATCCTGCTATTGCCAGCGAAGCCCAGATAGGACTGGCTTTGCGTATCCTCTGTGGTTTTGGCATCGATGAAATAGCGGAAGCCTTTTTATCCAACAAGGAGACCATCAATAAGAGGCTATACAGGGCAAGGAAAAAACTACGGTCCGAAAATATTACGATGGAGCTGCCTCCGGATAACAAAATTACCGATCGGCTCGACAATGTGTTGCATATTATTTACCTGCTATTCAATGAGGGCTATTACTCAAAGACTCAAAATCAGATCCTGCAAAAAGACCTGTGTCTCGAAGCCATGCGGCTGGGACTGCTGCTAACCGAGCATGAGAAAACGGATAAACCTAAAACAAATGCCCTGGTGGCGCTCATGTGCTTTCATGCTTCCCGGTTCGATGCCAGACAAAAGACAGATCCCGAAGTATCGGAAATAATTTTATATGACCAGCAAAACGAGGAGTTGTGGGATACGGCACTCATTAAACAGGGTATGCACTTTTTAGAGCGCTCGGCTCGTGGCAAGGAGATAAGCTCATATCATTTAGAGGCACGCATCGCCTATTGGCATTGCATCAAAGAAGACACTAATAAAAAATGGAAGGAGATCCTCCAGCTTTATGATCAGCTTGTTAAGATCAACTACTCTCCGACTGTTGCCCTAAATAGAATTTATGCACTATATAATGTGAAAGGAGCAAAAGCCGCAATTGCAGAGGCCAAACAACTCAAATTTGAAGAAAACCATTTCTATTTTGTACTTCTCGGTGAACTTTATAGAAAAAATGATTCCCGAAAGGCAAAGAAATATCTCCAAAAAGCGCATTCTCTGGCAAAAACCAAACCCGAAAAACAAGAGATACAGAAGAAAATAAACGCTTTGGAGCACAACACTTGAATCAGTCCCTTGAAGCGGACAGGCCTGATCACTTGCCAAACCACTGGCTTTTTATCTTTCCGTTCGTTATTTAACAAATTAAGATTATTCAGTTCACACTTTAAGCACAGCCTGCATAGCTAATCTACTTTGGCGTAGTAGGCCGTTAGACCGTTAGATAATAAAATTATGTCACATAAATATTTAGCATTTGATATTGAAACCGCCAAAGTGTTGCCTGAGAATGTTAGTGACTTGAATAGTCACAGGCCTTTGGGAATCACCTGTTCCGCAATTTGGTGTACCGACGAAAATGAACCGGAAGTATTTTACTCAACAGCTTCCGACGGTTCTCCTGCTCCGCAGATGTCAGAACAAGATTTAACTTCCCTTATTAAATATCTTGAGAAAAAAGTTGATGCCGGTTATACCATAGTTACCCACAATGGGCTTGGATTCGATTTTGATATTCTGGCAGAAGAATCCGGCCATTTCTCAGCTTGCCGCGACCTCGCTCTTCAACATGTAGATATGATGTTTCACTTTTTTTGTGGCAAGGGCTTTCCTATATCACTGAATGCTGCAGCAGAAGCCATTGGCCTCAGCAAACCAACGGATATTAATGGAGCTGTGGCACCGTCACTCTGGAAAGAAAAAGAATATCAGGCGGTTCTTGATTATGTATCTCAGGATTGTCGATTGACACTGGATATTGCAGAAACAAGTGAACAAAACAGCCGCATAAGCTGGATAACCCAAAGAGGCAAACGCTCATATTTTGAGCTGCCTTCAGGATGGTTGACCGTTGAGCAAGCCTCCAAATTACCTTTGCCCGATACCTCCTGGATGGATAATCCCTGGCCCAGATCAAAATTTACAAAATGGCTTGAATAAATATGCCAATAGTTTTCAGTATTGTACTGGTTTTAATCTAATCAGCACATTAAGTGGGACGTTCCTCACTTGACCTCCTCCCTAAAAACCAGGCCATTTTAAGCTAAAGTATTCGGGCAATTACATATCTTTCTTGGAATTGAAGGAGGAATTCGGTAAAGTATCCGGTTTTTTATACCAAAGCAGATACCCAAAAAAGTATAGCAAAGGCTGATCTGCTCATATATATACAACCCCATTACAGGTATTAAATTTATAGTGATTATCAAAAACCAACGGCAAGAAATGTTACTACATACCCAAATGAGGTCTTTTTTTGAGACCTATCCGTTCCCATCCTTCGTTTTAAATATCGATGAGCATTTCACAATAGCTGAGGCTAATCAGACCTATTTTAAAATCTACTCCTGTCACAAGGAAAAAGAATGGGTAAAAAACCCTGTCGGCCAAAGCCTCTTTCGCCTTTTTCCGAAAAATACAGACAGATTCAGAGAGATACTTGATCAGGTACTTTCCACAAAAAAATCCATAAAATCCGGCATCATGATGCATGAATCCATTTCACGAAATGGCGCTGAAGGGGTAGCTTACAGTCTACCGGTACTCACCCCTGTGTTGAATAACCATGGCAAGGTGGATCTTATCATCTGTTCACTCCTTCCCCCGGATAATCATAATCCGGTTGTAAATAAACAGCCCTGGCAAGCCAGTCTCAAGACAGGTCAAAGTCAAAAAAACCGACAGAAATTGAAAGAACAGCAGCAACTGCTGGATAAAGCCTACAGGCTGGCTCGTATAGGGATCTGGGAATTCGACATGCAGACCCATGAACTGCAATGGTCGGACATTACCAAGGACGTCCACGGTTTCGGTCCGGACTACGAACCCGACCTGAAAAGTACCATAAACCTATTCAAGGAGGGAGTAAACAGACAGAAATTTTCCCAAGCTGCCCGGGAAGCTATAGAAGAGGAAAAGCCTTTTGATGTAGAGCTGAAGATCGTCAGCGGACAGGGCGATGAACGATGGATCCGTGCGACGGGAGAGCCAGAATACAAAGACGGCGTATGCACCCGCTTTTATGGCATCAGTCAGAATGTTACCGACCGTAGAAAAGCCGAAGAAGAGCTGTTGTTAAACGAGCAGCGATTCAGATCACTGGTGCAGGACGGATCGGATCTTGTGGCTATCCTCGATAGTAATGCCAATTATGAATATGTAAGTACCAACTCCGAATCCCTACTGGGAATACCAGCCGAAAACTTTATCGGGACCAACGCCCTTGATTACATGCATCCCGATGATAGAGAAAGAGTTACCGAGGTTATCGGAAGCCTCTCCTCTGGACAGTACTTTAATATAGCTCCCTTCCGGTTCAGAGACTCGGAGGGAAAATGGCGTTGGATAGAGACAACGCTTACCAATATGTCTGAAGACCCTGCAGTAGGTGGCTTGGTCGCTAATTCACGTGACGTTACAGAGCAAAAACGACAACAGCAGAAAATTCTGGAGACCCTCAAAGAGAAAGAAATACTTTTGGCTGAGATACATCACAGGGTTAAAAATAACCTGGCCATCGTTTCGGGAATGATGCAGCTTCAGATAACGGAAGAAGATAACGGTGAGTTAACCCACAGACTGCTTGACAGCATTAACCGCATAAAAACCATGGCTAACATACACGATCACCTCTACCAGTCAAAAAGTTTTTCAGAGCTGGAATTCAGTGATAATATCCGTTCGCTGGTCAGTGATATTCAAAAAACATTGCAGTCGGATACACAGGTCCAAATTGACTTCGATTGCGAGGCGGTCAGGCTAAATATCAACCAGGCCATACCTTGTTCCCTGATCGTTAACGAAGTGGTCACCAACATCTTCAAGCATGCTTTTCCAAAACGGAAGACTGGTCATATTTTCATCAGCCTGTCCGAATCGGCCGACCACAACCGGCTACACCTTTCCATAAAAGACGACGGTGTCGGGATGCCTCAGGATTTTAATGAAGCAAGTTCCGGCTCTCTGGGATTGAACCTTATCACTGTGCTATCCCAGCAGCTGGAGGCCGAATACGTTGACGATGCAAAGGCTGAAGCTTTGGAGAAGATGAAAGAG
>CAYXVW010000082.1:0-4648 GCA_964468695.1 uncultured Balneolaceae bacterium
TAGTTGTCAATATGGGTGTCGTAGTGAGCGGTATGATTGAATGCCTGGCGCGACCATTGCCGGCGCTTGGCAAATGGGATACTGTTTTCCTGTTAAAGTGACGCCATGAAATCATCATATTGTTCGGGAGCAGTAAGAACGCAAACGTGGGCAAAATTCTTAGCCGCCGCCCGAATCATGGTGGGGCCGCCGATATCAATGTTTTCTGTAGCTATCGCGGGAGTACAATCGGGATTATCAATTGTTTCTTTGAAAGGGTACAGATTCACCACAACCAGCTCAATGGGATCAATATTTAGTCGTTTCATTTCATCGAGGTCGGGTTGATGGCTGGTTCTTCCCAAAAGTCCGCCATGAATAATAGGATGCAGCGTTTTAACCCGTCCATCCAGGCATTCCTCGAAACCGGTAATTTCACTAACGTCCGTAACCGGCAGTTTGGCTTCTCTTATCTTTTGAGCAGTACCACCTGTGGATATAATTTCAACATCATATTGATGCAATACCCGGGCCAGCGGAATAATATCTGTTTTGTCGGAGACGGAGAGCAGGGCTCTGTTAATAGAAAGATTATGTTCAGGTAGTTCAGAAAGAGGTTGTAAAGACACAGTTTAATTATGTTTTGGAATGTTTATTAGCAAGTTTAGCAATAACTTCCGGAAGGAGTTGATGTTCCTGTTTTAAAACACGTTTGGCTAACTCTTCGGCATCGTCCGTATCGTAAACAGGAACTTTTCGCTGGGCCAGAACAGGTCCCTCGTCATATTCTTTGGTGACGATGTGAACGGTACAGCCCGACTCCTGTTCCTCGTTTTTAAGAACAGCCCGGTGCACGTTAATTCCATAAAAGCCCTTTCCTCCGTATTTGGGTAACAGAGAAGGGTGAATATTGATGATTTTTCCTTCATAATTTTCTATAACTGCAGAAGGAATTTTTAACATATAACCGGCCAATACGATAAGATCGGTTTCCCAATTGGCGAGCCGGGTAATAAGCGTATCCACATAGTCTGATTGATTATCAAAAGCGCCCGGAGAAATTGTGACATGGGGAATATTGTACTTGTGAGCCCGTTCAATAGACTGGATGCCGGTTTTATTGGTAATCAGCCCACGAATACGTCCATTGATCTTCCCTTCTTCTACAGCATCAATAATCGACTGAAAGTTTGTTCCCGATCCGGAGGCAAAAACGACAATGTTAATCAATGGAAAACGATACTATAAGTTGCTATCAATTTAAGTGGGTGAAGATAAGTAAAAAAGTTTAAAAACGAAGCCTTATTTCCAGCAAGTCGGCTGGTTATTCTGTAGTCATTGAGTCCGGTGAGCGAAAAACATAATAGTTATTAAGACTCCATCGTATCTGATTGATCGTAATTTTTATAACAGTAGCTATGGGAATAGCAATCAGCATACCGATGATGCCGGCGGTTTGTGCACCGATCATGATAATAAACAAAATGGCAACGGGATGAATATCGGCCGACCGAGAAAAAATAAGTGGTTGAAGAACCAGGTTATCCAGCATTTGAACCAAAAATATCGCAATAATGCAGGGGAGAACCAGCGAAAAGTTTCCAATCTCAATAATAGAAACTATGATGGAAAGTATATAACCGATGGCCGGACCGAAATAAGGAATCGTATTGGCCAATCCTATCGCTATTCCTACTGAAAGGGCATTGTTGAGTCCTACAACGGAAAGTACAATCCAGGAGGTTAGGGCAACGATGAAACTTTGTAGCATAACACTTCGGAAATAGATGCCCAAACGGGTTTCGATTTTATCAACAAGGCTCAGGGTGGTTTCAAAATATTTATTAGGAACCAGTCGCAGAATATCCCGTCGAATACGAGCCCCGTCTTTTAAGAAAAAGAAAGTGGCGAATGGAATGACCAGGGCCGCATAAAAAATATTGGTGAAGACACCAATGAGGTTACTCAGGGCAGTAGGTAGTTGACCAATATCAAAAAGCTCCTGTAACATGGTAGTTATATTATCACTGAGGAACCGCTCAGGTAGAAAAGAAAAGCTTTCCGTTAGGCGCTGTTCGATTTGTCGTGCTATACTCTGAATGTTTTGGATATTCAATTGTCCTGCCAATTCTACCATCTGACTTACGATGACCGGCAGAATATTGGTAGATATCCAGATAATGAGCAGAATAAGAGCGCTAAGTGTCAGGCAAATGCCAAACGTTCGGTTAATGCCCGCCGCCTGTATGCGGTTAACGATCGGGTCTAAGATATAACTTATAATTATTGCAATAACGGCATAGCCTACCAAGGTGCCAAAATAGTAGAGCAGATAAAAGAGAATGCCAAAGGCTCCCAGTCCTAAAATAGATTTTATAAGCCGTTCCAGAGTTAAATTATTCATCTTCTTCTAAAAGCTTCATAAGCTTATCGATACAGTTATAGATACTGGAAGGGGTATATCCTTTCCTTGACAGATGATCTATGACTTTCTTTTTACGCTTTAGCGGATGTTCTTCTTTTAAAAAGCGTCTTTTGCGTTTTGAAATTAAATGTATGAAAGTTTCTTCGAAATCTGCACCTTCAAAAGCTTTTTTGACACTTTTTTCTATATTTTGCCGTTTGATTCCCTTTTTATAAAGATGAGCCTTAACCTTGGCAGGTCCCCAATTGTTTTTTCGGCTTTTTTCAGATGCATATTTAAGAGCGAATTCCGTATCGTCGATATACCCTTTTCCCTGAAGTTCATCCAGCACATCCTTAATAATTTCCGGAGCATAGTCTTTTTGCAGAGCCTTGTTCATTAATTCTTGCCGGGAGTGATCCCGCCGGCTTAACAGTCCCATCAAATAGGATTTTATCGCAAAACGTCCTTCTTCGCGCTGTAGTTTTTGGAAAAGAGGGGGTGTTATTTCAACCCCTTTCTTTAGATTAAATGCCAGAAGCGTTTGCTCATGGACGCCCAGGAGAAAATTCCCGTCCGCGAAAATAGAATAGCGCTCTTTATTCTTTTTCTGGTTGGTTATGCCGGTGATGGTAGCAGGGAGTGCGGGGCCGGCATCCTCATAGGAATCTGTGGCCATGGTTAATCCTGCTCTTCTTCCTTGGCTTCTTGTTCTTCCTCTTCATTTCCTTCTGCAGGCTGGGGATTCAATTCTTCACGCACCATCTCCTCAATCCGTTCAGTTAACTCAGGATCCGATTCGAGAAATTCAATCGCATTATCCGTCCCCTGACCAATAGGTTCACCATCATAACGATACCAGCTGCCCCGCTTTTCAATAATATCGTATTCGACCGCAAGATCAAGAATTTCAGACATACGGGAGATTCCTTCCCCATACATAATGTTGAATTCTACCACTTTAAAGGGTGGAGCCACCTTGTTTTTAACAACTTTTACTTTGGTCCGGTTACCGACCACATCATCTCCTTTTTTGAGAGAGCCAATACGGCGGATATCCATACGAACAGAAGAGTAAAACTTAAGCGCCCGTCCCCCGGAGGTGGTTTCAGGATTTCCGAACATAACTCCAATTTTTTCCCGGATCTGGTTGATAAAAATTACGGAGGTTCGTGTTTTATTGATGATACCCGTAATTTTACGCATCGCTTGCGACATCAGGCGGGCCTGCAATCCCATATGTGAGTCGCCCATCTCACCTTCCAGCTCAGCACGCGGAACCAGTGCAGCGACAGAATCCACAACAATAGCATCCAAAGCAGCAGAGCGAATAAGCGTTTCAGTTATTTCAAGGGCCTGTTCACCGCTATCGGGCTGCGAGACGAGCAGTTCATCGGTATTGATGCCCAGGTTTTTTGCATACCGGGGATCAAAAGCGTGCTCGGCATCTACAAAGGCTGCATATCCGCCCGCCTTTTGAGCTTCGGCTACAATGTGCATTGCAAGCGTTGTTTTTCCACTTCCTTCCGGGCCATAAATTTCAGTAATACGCCCTCGCGGAACTCCTCCCACGCCGAGAGCTTGGTCAAGGAGCAAGGACCCAGTCGAGATGCTGGGAACATCCTGTGCCGCTTCGTCTCCCAGGCGCATAATAGTGCCTTTACCATGTTGTTTTTCGATTTGGCCGATGGCCATTTCCAGTGCCTTTTCGCGATCGTTATTGTCAGACATAAGTACGTTTCTAGATTTAGCTTTTGTTTTTCATCAGTTAATATATCAAATAAAAGTGACAACATAGCGTCATCCCTCTCTGTAAAAAATACTATAAATCAATATATAGACCGGTTCTACTATATTAGAATATTTGATTAGTTCGCTGTATTCAAAGTTAACTCCACAAAAATAATGAGAATGCATAAGTAAGATCGTTTTAGCAGGTAAATCCTTACAATCTTTTTTAAAAATGTTTAAAAAATGAGAATTTTGATCATTTGGATATCAATATTTTTCAGCTTCTCTTTTAATTTCTATTTAATTTTAACAAATTCCCGCCTCACTTAGTAAGTGATGAGGGAGCTCCCTTTTACTTATGATTATGTGCTTAACTATAGATATTTGCCGTAGATGTTTGTGATGTATATTACACCTTGTTAGACAGATAATTATATTAGGCGCAATTTTGTAGGATGTGATAAAAATTGCTTAGATTTGGCAACGAAATTATAAATGAAAAGGTATTTATGAGTATTTTAATTGCCGACAGTG
>CAYXVW010000082.1:4658-9960 GCA_964468695.1 uncultured Balneolaceae bacterium
GCGCAACAAAAACAGAATGGTGTGTAAAGTCGGCAGACGGTAATAAGATTTATAAAACGGAGGGGTTAAATCCTTACTATCATACCGCACAAAGTATAAAAGATGTTGTCGAGAATGATCTTCGTGCCAAGCTGGATGACGACATAGAGATCACTGATGTCCATTTTTATGGTGCTGGTTGTGACAGTGAGGACAAGAAAGAGAGGGTTGATGCTGCTCTTGCTTATAACTTCCCCGAGGCAACGTTGCATATATATCATGACCTGCTGGGAGCGGCCCGGGCATGCTTTTTTAATGAGCCGGGGATTGCTTGTATCCTGGGTACGGGATCCAATTCCTGTCTCTACAATGGGGAAAAGATAATAGAACATATTCCCTCGCTTGCCTTTATTCTTGGGGACGAAGGAAGTGCCGGATATTTTGGCAAAAAGCTCATCAACCAGTATTACCGTTTTGAGCTTCCCGATGATTTGCGCAAGGATCTGGAGGAAAATTATAATATGGATCTGGATCATATTACAAAGGAGCTTTATGATGGTTCTCAGAAAAGCCGGTTTATTGCTTCTTACGCTTCATTCCTGGGGGAGCATGAAGACCACCCCTATGTTAAAGAGATGCTCTATGAAGGGTTTGAGAATTTTATCACCAGAATTGTGATGAAATATACCAATGCTTCTGACTATGAAGTGTGTTTCATCGGATCGGTAGCACATGGACATAAAGATATGATCAATGGAATTCTGGAAAAGCACGGGATGAAATCGGGTCGTTATATCAGCAAGCCAATGAAGCGACTTATAGAATTCCATTCGCTGTAAAAGTACAGAATACTGTGATTGATACCCACTGTCATCTCTTTCTTGAACAATTTGATGATGATATTGATGAAGTGCTGGACCGTGCGCATGCCGCAGGTGTGACGCATATTCTTATGCCGGCAATCCATTTTGGTTCCCTTTCCAGAATGGATGAGCTGGAACATCCTCACATAGCTCTTTATAAAATGGCCGGTATTCATCCTACCCAAATTAACGAGGGTAAAAAGACGACCGAGGATGAATTACTGGAATATCGCAGTAGTGATGATATTGTTGCGGTCGGAGAAACCGGGTTGGATTACTACTGGAGCGATGATTTCAAAACGGAACAGCAACGCAGCCTTCGCATCCACTGTAAGGTAGCCAAAGAGCTGGACAAGCCCATTGTATTACATAACAGAGACAGTACAGCTGATCTGCTGGATATCATAGAAGATGAGCAGGACGGCAGCTTGAGAGGAGTATGGCATTGTTTTAACGGGTCAGTAGAGGAGGGGAGACGTACGCTTGATTTGGGATTGCACCTGGGCATAGGTGGTATTTTTACCTTTAAAAATGCGGGCGTAGACAAAACCGTTGCACAGCTTCCCCTTGAAAAGATGATGCTGGAAACAGATGCGCCTTATTTGGCTCCCTCTCCCAAAAGAGGGAAACGAAATGAACCGGCATTTGTCCGTTTTACTGCAGAGCGATTAGCTGAAGTAAAAGAATGTACGTTGGAAGAAGTTATCCGGCAAACGGACCGCACTGCGAAACAGCTTTTCGACCTTTCATAGTAATCATTACTATAATGATTGAAAGCCTAGCTTTTGAAGCACCGGATAGCGGTTAAAATAAGCTTCAGGAAGCCTGATATTGTTAAATTCCTGCCGCAGCGGAAATTCTGCCCGTAATTTATTAAACAGGTACCTTCGGTTATCCGGATTCTCTTGTATGATACGATGGAGTTTCTCTTCATATTGCCGGATTGGATGCAATTGCGTAATTAATTCTTCGATACCTGAAAATGATTCGATGGTATCAGTAATGGTTCGGGGAGAAGGGACATCCACGTTTTTGACAGGGGTAAGATCGAAATGGCGTATAAGCGCATCAGCTATAAACCTGGAGGCATTACGTTTAGCCTGAACGGAATATCCTGCAATATGGGGAGTTTTAATATAGCTCTGCCGGGCGGTTTTCAGTTTTAGTTGCGGTTCGTTTTCCCATACATCCAAGATAAAATTACGAACTGTCCCTTTCTTATGAGCTTCTATGAGCGCTTCTTCATCCACTACTCCGCCCCGGGCAGTATTTATAATAAGATCGAATGCCCGGCCTTTGAGCTTTTTACCATTCAGCCAGTGATAGGTTGGATGATTGCCACTATTATTATTCAGTGGAGTATGAAAGCTCAGAATATCGGCTTTTAAAACCGTTTCCAGTTCCACCGAGCTGAACTCAGCCTCTCGTTCTGCTCTTGGAGGATCATATCCAAAGGTGGTTATTCCCAGCTTTTGCAGTAATTTATTAACCTGTCTTCCTACGTGTCCCATTCCAATAATGCCTACCGAAAACTCATGGTAAGAATGTCCTGTATTGTCCGACCAGATAAGCAGGCTGGTGGCTATATATTCGGCCACCGATCGGGCGTTACACCCAGCCGCATCGGCAAAAACAATATTATTTTCACGGAGATAATCCTGATCTACATGATCAGTACCTGAGGATCCGGTCCCAATAAAGGAAAGCTTATCTGGAATGCTCGGCAGACTTTTTTCATTAATGGGATTTACAGTCCGTATAAGGAGTGCATGTGCTTCGGCTAACCCGTCCGGAAGCCCATTGGCTGGGTCAAATAAATGGAGTTCAACTTGATCAGGGAGAAAATGATCGATCTGATACAGGTACTGATCAGCAAAAACGGATATCATGAATATAGTTGTTAATTTTTTGGGAAAAACACGTTATTACAATACTTCAAGATAAAGATAAGATATAGGAATATATGAGTTTTAACACGGTATCTCTTATTAAGAAAAAACGCGATAGGCAATCATTGACTAATGAAGAGATAGCCTATCTCATTAACGAATATACCGCTGATCGCCTTCCGGACTATCAGATGAGCGCCTTTCTTATGGCTGCTTTTTTAAATGGACTCGATGAGCAGGAAGCGGCTTCCCTTACGGAGGCGATGCTGCATTCTGGTACCGTACTCGATTTGAGCCATGTGGATGGCATCAAAGTCGATAAACATTCTACCGGTGGTGTGGGGGATAAGCTTTCTCTCATTCTGGCACCCATTGTGGCCAGTTATGGGGTACCGGTTCCTATGATATCCGGGAGGGGACTCGGACATACGGGAGGCACGCTGGATAAGATGGAATCCATACCTGGCTTTAAGGTAGATATGACACTCGATCGATATAAAAAAATACTGCAAAAGTGTGGGATGGTCATGGCAGGTCAGACCGAGGAAGTAGCGCCGGCCGATAAGCGGCTATACGCGCTGCGCGATGTGACCGCTACTGTGGAATCCATCCCGCAGATTGCCGGTAGCATTATGAGTAAAATGCTGGCCGAGGGAATTGATGCGCTAGTACTGGATGTCAAGTTTGGAGCCGGGGCCTTTATGAAAAAACAGGAAGACGCCCGCAAGCTGGCCGAAACCCTGGTTGCTATCGGAGAAGATTTTGGAAAAGAAACGGTAGCTTATCTTACGAACATGACCCAGCCGCTGGGATATAAGATCGGTAATTGGCTGGAAGTGGAGGAGTCGATGGAGGCCTTGCAGGGAGAAGGTCCGGAGGATGTTATGGAAATTACGCATATGCTGTCCGGTACTATGATTTGGCTGGGCGGTAAGGCAGGAACGGTTGAAGAGGGTATAGCAATGAGTAAAAAAGCGGTTGTAAATGGACAGGCCTTTGAAAAATGGTTAGAGCTTACCACGGAGCAGGGAGGAGATACTGAGGTGTTAAAAGACTTTGAAAAATATAACAAGGCAAAACATCGTTTTACTATTGAAGCACAAGAAACCGGTTATGTAACGGAGCTGGATGCCTATAAGATTGGTATTGCTTCCCTGGAATTGGGGGCTGGACGTAAAACAAAAGATGATGATATAGATCCCGCTGCGGGCGTGGTGCTGCAAAAGAAAGTTGGGGGACATCTGAAAAAAGGTGAAACATTAGCTGCCGGTTTTACGAACAACAAAGAAAGCATAGAAATTGCAGTGGATACTTTGGAGGATGCATTCGAGATTAAACAGCAAAAACCGAGCCCATTAACGATGATTACGCATCGCGTTGATCGAAAGGGGGTGCATCCAATTAAAGATTAATACGATAAAAATTGCAATATCGATAAAATAATCTAACTTTACTTTGTATGTGAATAACCTGTTGAAAAACAGGATACTCACTTAGGGCAAGGGCAAAATCTAATAAAAGTACAATATTATGTTTAAACGATTCATTCGTGCAATTAAGTCGATATTTGGTGGGTTTGTAAGCTCTATGGAAGATCCCAAGCTTATATTGGAGCAAAACATTCGGGATTTAAATGATCAGATTCCCCAGATGAATGAGAATATTGCCACTGTCAAGGCAAATATGATAATGCTGCAGAAAGAGGTTAAGAAATATGAAAAGCGTATCAATGATTTGACGGCTAAAATAAAGTCGGCAATTAATGCCGATCGTGATGATATAGCCGAAGGTTATGCGTTACAGTTGGAACAGGCAAAGGAAAATCTCTCCTCTTCTAAAGAACAACTCAAGTTTGCTGAGCAAGCCTATGAAAAGGCGTTGAAGGTCAAAAAAGCCTTTGTGAAGGAAAAAGATCGTAAGATACAGGAAGCCAAAGAAGCTTTGCGGGCGAATGAACGAGCTGAATGGCAGGGTAAAGTGGCAGATGCCCTGGAACAGTTTGAAACCGGTGGATTAGATCAGACACATGATGAAATGCTGAATCGGGTGAATGAGCAAACAGCTAAAAATGAAGCTCGTATGGAATTGGCACTCGATAGTATTGATACCGATGCTATGGAGATTGAAGCCAATGCTGAAAAGCTTCGGGCCCATGAGCTGGTAAAACAGTTTAAGTCGGAGATGGGGAAAACGGAAGCTTCAGAAGAGGAAAAGGAAAAAAGTGTAGGATCTTCTGCTGATAATGAGATCGAAATTGAGGAAGAAGCACCTGAAAAAGAATCTGGCAAAACAATTGGGAAAAAAGAACGGTCGAACTCTTAATGAAAATGAAAAAAGTATTAAGTAAGAAGTTTTAAGTATAAAGCTGAGAGGTAGGAAGATTAAACGTTGCAGGTTAAAAGTTAAATGTTGAAGGGTTGTCCTCTGCTTAAGCAATCACCGAATAGCCAATAACTGATAAACTGATAACAAATAATCACAATTAACCCTTGACACTGAGTATAGAAATCGGCAGCCTGCTAACTGCTAACTGCTAACTGCTAACTGCTAACTGCTAACTGCTAACTGCTA
>CAYXVW010000083.1:0-9938 GCA_964468695.1 uncultured Balneolaceae bacterium
CCGGTCGTTTTTGCGGCACTTTTGGCGACCAAAAGTGCTATACGAAACGCTAAAAGGCGAAAGAGAACTAAGACTAAACTATATTTTCCATTCAGGAACAACGACCAAATCCGCCGATTAGAGGATAATCAATAGCTTGTCGATACAGTGAATCCCTGCTTTTTAACTGTAATTCGATTCTCATAGTAAGCACAGAGATCATGTCCTAGTAAGGGCAAACACTCTGTCCTAGTAAGGACAGGGTCCCTGTCATACTAAGGACAAACACCTTGCGATAGTAAGGACAATCTCCCTGCTAAACTATTACAAACACTTTGTAATACTTTTACAATCTGTTTGCAATAGTAATAGAAAACACATTGTCATATATATAGGAGACACCTTGCTATAGTAATGGGAAACACTTTCCCATATATATGGGCGACTCCCTCCCATAGTAATGGGAATCTCCTTCCGATATATATGGGAGACATCTTCCCATATATATGATAAATATAAACAACGCCTGTCATCGCGAGGGAGCGTATTGTG
Source organism: uncultured Balneolaceae bacterium (assembly GCA_964468695.1). Taxonomy (GTDB): domain Bacteria; phylum Bacteroidota; class Rhodothermia; order Balneolales; family Balneolaceae; genus Fodinibius. The sequence continues at coordinate 532 of CAYXVW010000083.1, forward strand.
CGACCGCGGCGATCTCTCTGGTTTTGTAGCAATTCCAGGTTTCTGTTTTTGAGATTTCCATACTATTTAGAGCCTCACACTCATTCTCCCCTTATCAAGGGGAGATCAAGAGGGGTTGGAAACAACGTCTGTCATTCTGAGCGCAACACAGTGGAGCCGAAGGATCTCCCTGTGTGAGAATGAATGATTGAGGGAGCAGCCTTTTAGATTCTACGCGGCCCTCGTGGAAGGAGATTCCTCCACGAGCGGTCGGAATGACACTGCTTTTTTAGATAGCAATCCTTGATTTTCAGGGAAGTGAGACAAGCGGGATGGGGAAATAAAAGGGGGGAGCTTACATACTAGGCATCTCGTGATTTGGAGACTGCCGCGGTCTTCCGACGGTGGTCGGAATTTCTCGCAGTGACAAGGGAGGGAAGTTCTTAGGCCCAATCCGGTCCTCAGGATTGAGCATCTGCCATCTGGTATCCAATATCCGGAATCCGCATTAACAACCTTAAACATGTAACTTTCAACCTTTAATCTTTAACCCACAATCTGATAACCGACCGCTGCCGTCTGATTCTTAATTCCTAATTCGTACAAAAATCTTCCATTTTGAAGGAACGATCCACTTCACTACATTACAACTTGTATTTTATAGTATGTCATACAGAAGTAAGGGGTCCCATTAATTCAATAGTAAACGTACGTAGCTAATGCCACAATTTCGATTGAAGGCTATTTCGGCACAAGGCAAACCCATGCAGACGGAGTTTGAAGCCGATAGTAAAAAACAAGCACAGAATAAGGTAAACAGACTTTCCCGCAAAAATGGCTTTGAAGTAAAAGCTATTCAAAAGAAAGAAACCTATGTATATAAGGTACAGCGGGGAACCAAAGATCCGGTAAAGGGTGAGCAAGAGGCCTATTCCAAAGAAGAACTTGAACGGGCACTCGTCAAGCTCGGCTATAAGGTGCATAGTATCAACAAAAAGTGGTTCGACTGGAAGGGAGGCGTACCTAAAAAAGATGTAGTTACCTTTATTCGTCTCTGTTCCGATCTTCTGCGTCAACAGCTGAGCTTTGATGAGATTTTGGTTCTCCTGCAGGACGATACCCAGAATAAACGGCTCAAAGAGGTCATACGCACCATCCAAAAAGATTTAAAGGATGGAAAGGAAGGGGAAGAAGTATACGGTAAACATGAGGATGTGTTTGGTGAGTTTGCCGCCTATATGTTAAGTGTGGCCTCTACCAGTGGTAACATGGCACAGGTATTTGAAAGTACGGCCAAATTCTTGGAGCGTGATGCGGAATTCAAGAAAAACCTGCGCCGTTCCCTGTTGATGCCGGGTATTACCGTGTTGGCAACCCTTGGAGTACTTCTCTTTTATGTGGGGTATATTTTTCCTCTCACAGCCGAACTATTTGTGGAAATGAATATTAACCTGCCACCCATGACGGCGGCAACCCTCGAAATGAGCTATTGGCTGCAGGACAACTGGATAATGTTGACATTGGCTTGTGTGACACCTATTGCAGGCTTTGTATACTTTATAACTACCCCCAAGGGCAGGCTTTGGTTTGATAGAAATATCATAAAAGTGCCCGTAATCGGTGATTTGATGCACAAAACCAGTATTGAGATATTTTCCAGGGTTTTCTATACCCTTTACAGCGGGTCCGGTGAAAACATTGAAGTGATAAAGATAGCTGCTGAAGCCTGCCGGAATAAGTATATGGAAAAACAGATTAAGCAGGTTGCTATTAAGATGATGCTGAAAGAGGGAGCGGGATTGGTAGAATCGCTAAAAGCTACCGGAGTATTTACCAATACAGCTATTAGTCGGTTTAAGCTGGGGGCAGAGTCGGGAGCCCTGCGCGAAAACGCCAAGCAGCTGGCACAGTATTATGAGACGCAAACCACTTATAAAATGGATAAGGTGGTGGATATGATTAACCTGTTTGTCAATATCTTTATAACCATAGCTCTTATTGTCATTACTATTATTTCTTCTGAATCGGCTATTGTACAACCTGAATCGCGCTTTTAAGGGGTAGGTTCAAGAAAATGTACGCTGGTATTATTTAAAAGCTTTTAAAAGTATATTTAAAATATTAGGTTTCTTTAATATTTCGGGAGCTAACCCCTCCCCGGCATAATTTTAACGTATCTTTATTTTACAGATGGCTAATGTAAATACACGACAGCATATCGGGAATCTTCTGGTTGATCGGGACGTTATAACGATCGAGCAGCTTCACGAGGCGATGGCTATACTTCGGGAAGAACCTGAAACATCTAATCGTCGTTTAGGTCAGATTCTCTATCAGGATCTCGGATTGAACCGGCATGAAATAATGCGGGAAATTTCTGCGATTTATGCCTTCCAGGAAGTATTTGAAGATAAAGAGAAGATAAGTCCCGAAGAGATCAAGGAGATAAAAGAGCATATCGATGATCTGCCCAATGATATCGTCGATGAACTTGTGTACCAAAAAGCTATTCCTCTGGAAAAAAACAGGCGTTCGGTTACCGTCGCGGCCGCAGATCCTACCGATCCCGAATTAAGGGGAATTATAGAACAGCTCAATTTTAAACAGCACGAGATTGTTTATGTGCGATATGAGCTCATCGAACAAATGATTACCCAGGTCTATGAGCAGAAGAACGAATTCCTGGATATGCTCGACGACCTTGACTATGAAGAGCCGGACATTGAAGAACAGACGGAAGAGGAGGTAGATGAGGAAGAAATTGATGCCGAGATTAACCAGAGTATGCTCAACTCCCTGGTTGAGGGCTTCCTGGTGGAAGGGGTTAGAAAAGGAGTAAGTGATATTCATATTGTGCCCAGTGGAAATGCATCAACCGATATCCGTTTTCGTATTGATGGTAAGTTGCAGCTCTGGCATCGCCAGGAAAAAGTGAAGCCGGAAGCTATTTCTGCGGTAGTAAAGGATAAAACCCGGAATGTAGATCGATTCGAACGGGATGCAACTCAGGATGGATTTATCCAGCGTACGGTAGATAACCATAGTATTCGGTACCGGGTCTCCATCATGCCGATGGTGGGGAAACAATTCGATCGGAAATTCGAATCCATTGTCATACGTATCCTGGATGACCGGAAGGTAATTACAGACCTCAACGTGCTGGGTCTGCAGGAGAAGGCGAAAGCTGATTTTGTAAAAGCTATTGAAAAGCCTTCGGGTATTGTGATCATTACAGGTCCTACAGGAAGTGGTAAATCGACCACTTTGGTAGCGGCTCTTTACTATGTAAACGATCCGACTGTCAATGTTTTAACAGTAGAAGATCCGGTGGAGTATTTGGTGGAAGATGCCCGTCAGCTTAAGATCGGCAATGATATGACCTTTGATCAGGCTATGCGGGGTATCTTGCGGCATGACCCTGATATTGTGCTGGTGGGGGAGATTCGGGATCTGAAGACTGCAGAAATTGCGATAAAACTGGCCAATACCGGTCACCTTACCTTTTCAACGCTGCACACCAATGATGCACCGAGTGCTATTTCCCGGCTTTATAAAATGGGAGTGGAGCCTTTTCTGATTGCGAACGCAGTTAATTTGATTATGGCCCAGCGACTGGTGCGTAAGCTGTGTGATCACTGTAAGGAGGAATACAAGCCACATCCGGAAACAGCCAAGGGGATAGGGTTTACGGAAGAAGAAGTAAGGGATACTACTTTTTACCGTCCGGTTGGATGTGATAAATGTACCAAGGGATATAAAGGACGAACTGCTATTATGGAGGCGCTTTATTTTGATAAAAAAATCCGGAAAATGATTCTTGAATCCGGCAGTGAAATTGATGAGGCAGCTATTAAGGAACATGCAATCAAACAGGGAATGCTTAGTTTGCGGGCTTCCGGTAGGGAGCGTATTAAAAACGGGGTTACCTCTATTGATGAAATAATGGCGATAACCATAGAAGATTAATAAATGAGTATGTTGGTATGCAAACTCTCAGCCGGCACAGTGATTTCCGGGTGGCCACAATTTAAATATGAAGTTGTTCTATGAACGATTTTGATCCATCACAAAAAAAATCAACACCGGATTATATCCGGCATTTTTTGAAAAATCCGCCGCTGCTATTGCAGAATTTTCATTATGAAGATAAGATGGAATTTTTGAAAATAGGATCAATTCACGATTACAATAATGAAGAAGTAGTGGTAGAAGAAAATAAGCAGGTAGATTCGGCTTACCTGGTAACGCGCGGCAAGGTGGGTATATGGAAAGAAAATATACAGCTCACTTCTTTAGGAGAGGGCGATTTTATTGGAGAAGCTTTTTTGTTTAGTCCTAACAGTCGTATGGCAAAAGTAATTTCTGAAGGTGACAGCCAATTGCTTAACTTTAAACGCTATGATACCTTAAACTTTTTTAGAAAAAGGCCGGAAAAGCTATTTAATATTTTTACGCGTAATATTATTGAGATTCAACAAGCCAAGATTACGGAGACAAATAATCAGCTTATGCAGACAAAAAAACAACTGATGGAAAAGCTTAATTAGGGATCCATTTTAAATGGATTCTACTTAAAGTTGTAGCCGTAATTCTAAATAACTATACTAAGAAAAGTCGTTGTGCTTTTTAAGCCATTAGCATTAATCGGGTTAGCGTAAATAAGCATAAGGGAAGTTTTGTTAATTATTTGTAATAAATGTTTTAAAAATTCCCTTTTTAATGCTAAAATACTTCTAACATTTGTAATGGAGGTATCCGGGATACAAAATTGGCTTCTTTATATTATATATAGCATAAAATCTACATATGGTAACATTTGAATATGGACGCAGGGATACAAAAAGATAAAATTAAGGATCTGATTGCTCCGATGGCGGAGAAGCTTAATTCCAATTTAAGCGGGGTTGAGCGCCATGAGACGATTGGTATTATTATATCCAATCAGAAACCCGAGGTACGTTCCGAGCTGAAGGGAGTATTGGATGGATTGCTTCGGAAAATGTATGATAACGAGGCTTCCGATATTGACTTGGGCGGACCCGGTTGTAAGGGAAAAGTCTGGTATCGTATCTATGGGGACAAATCTCCTGCTAAATGGAGTCCTGAATTTACGCTTACCGAGACAGATTTCCTGCTTCATAATATTATGATGCCTTCCCAGCGGGAGCGCCTGCTTGAAGAACGAAATCTCGATTTTTCTTATTCGTTAGAGGGAGGGGTGGATGATGACAGTTTTTCCAACCGGTTTAGGGCGAATATCTATTTTGATATTGAGCACCTTGCACTGAATATGCGTAAAATTGATAATGAAATTCGTCCCTTTAAAAATCTGGAACTCCATCCGGAAGTTGCCAAAGCCTTAAGTCTGCAATACTATAAATATGGACTGACGCTGGTTACCGGTATTACCGGCTCGGGTAAGTCGGCGACTCTTGATACTATAATTGACGCCAATAACCGAACGGTAGATGCTCATATTGCGATTATCGCTTCACCGGTTGAATTGATTCACCGACCAAAGCGATCGGTAGTACGGCATCGTGAAGTGGGAAGGGATGTTACGTCCTTTAAAGAAGGAGCGGTGCAGTCCTTGCGTCAGGACCCTGATATTATTGTTATTGGTGAGCTTCGTGATCCGGAAACGATTATGACCACTCTCGAAATAACAGATTCAGGTCATAAAACTTTTGGTACCTTGCACACGAGTTCTGCGATGGAAAGTATTGAGCGTATTTTGGGAGAAATTCCTGTAAATGAACAGAACAGGGTGCGTACCCGTCTTGCTGATGTGCTTACCTGTGTTATCAGTCAGAAATTAGTGCCCAGTCTTGATGGCAAGCGCGAGTTGGCAAAAGAAGTGCTGTTGGTAACAAGCTCCGTTAAAGCCGCCATTCGCAATAATAATGTGAATGAAATCTATCAGATGCTGATGGAAGGGGGCAAAAAGGGTATGAATACCATGGAACAGGATTTAAAGCGTCTCTATGATGAGGGTAAAATCTCAAAAGAGGTGGCAATGAACAATGCCAACAATAAGAAGCGATTAAGTGACTTGCTCTCACAGGATCAATTTGAACATATCAGTGGATAGAATAACCTGACGGATGTTTGGAAATAAAGAATTTACGGGAATTAGTCTGGAAAGCGACCTGCTGCGTCTCGCACGTATTGAGGTGGTTAATAATAAATTCAAAATTAAAAAACTGGATCAGTTTTCTCTCGTTGAGGAAGTCTTTTCTACGGCTCATACCGAAGATGTTCAGCAGCGGGAAGAGGAGGATGATCAGGCAGAATCGGTCTTCGGCTTCGATGAAGTTGACGATGAAGAAGAGGAAGAAGATTTAAGTTTTAGCGACCTGGAGGGTGGAGATGAAGAATTTGTCTCCGATATGGTACAGGAAACGCAGGAAGCCCAGTCCAATGACATTCTCTTATATACTGTTCTATCGGATATAAATAAGGAGACGCTTCATCTGGGGCTGAACGTACCGGCTGGTAATACCATTTACCAGATTATCAGCAATACGGATTTTAGGCAGGTTGAAGAGGATGATCTGCAGGAAGATCTCGAAAATAAGCTGGAATCCATATACGGGGTACCGCAATCGCCTGATAATTATTCCTATGAGATCCGCGAAGACGGCTCCCTTCTTTTGGGATCCGTTGACGAGGAGTCGCCCACGCTCTCCATGGTAAATGCTGCACGGGAATATTATTCCGGAAAGCTTAAGGTAGAAGAGATTCTGGCCGATGAGATGGTACTGGTAGGACTCGTGCGAATGAATTACGAGCTTTACGCGGATGAAATAAGCTGTATTATTCAGTGCGGTAGAAAAGTAAGCCGGGTTATTTTCATGCAGGGGAAAGAAGTTTGGCTGGTCGCCCCGCTTATTAATGAAGGGACCGACAGTCGCTCCTTTTTGAATACGGTCTTTAGTAAAATATTATTCCAGCTGGATACTGGTGAGGTACCGAATCTGGATCGTATTCTGCTGGCCAATAATACCCTTGGCAATTCAGCCATAAAGTTTTTTAAGGATAACTTTCCGGATGTAGTTGTTGAAAACCTTACATTAGACGAGGAATTATTTGATTTTAGTGCGGTTAATAAGGATTCAGTTCGTTCCTTTACAACAGCTATCGGGGTTGCACTTGGGGCCTCCGGATCGGCGACAGAAAGTTTTCCTAAGCTTTCGTTTCTTCCCTCGTATGTTAAGGAACGGCAGAAGATATTTAAGCTGCAGTGGCATGGAATGGTACTGCTGTTTCTGATATTTCTATCGCCGATTACCTTTAACTACTTATATAATCAGAATGTCCAAAAAATAGAAACGGCAGAAAGGGAACTCACTCAGATTAATTCACAAATAAGCCAGATAGAACCGATTGTTGAAAGTACCAACGAGATTAACGATAACCTGGCCATTTTAAGGGAGAAGTTGGTGCTGCTGGATACTCTTTCGCAAAATAGTATGGAATGGTCGGTAAAGTTTGATATCCTCAATGACGGAGTCAATGAGGTTAACAATAGTTGGATTACCTCTATGTCGGAATCAGATGATGGCGTTTTTATACAAGGATATGCCCTTAATAGAAATAGAATCCCCCGAATCGTAAATATATTCAATGATGCTACTTTGTTGAATGTAACATCCGAAGAAATCAGGGAACAGGAAGTGTATAACTTTTCTATTCTGGTGAAGGGGTTTGTGGCCGACCCTTCAGTTTATTCTCCCGATTCCCCTGATGAAGTACAAGCATTAATAGAAAATTAAAATTCTGTTGTAGTATATGTCATATGCCGTTCGAAATACACTGGTTTTACTTTTAGTGCTGCTTATATTTGTCGGCGCGGGATGGGGCTATATCTATTTTGTTCAACAACCAAAAGTTGAAGAGCTGGAATCACAAGTAGCTGAAAAAAGGACAGAGCTGCAGGAAAAAAGAGCCATAGCGAATCAATATCCGACGCTTAAAAACCGTTTTGATAAAGCTACCGAATACTTTAATAATTATGATAAAGCACTCTATGGAAGTAGTGATGAGGATAACGTATTCGATTTTTTAAATCGAATTAATACCGGTTCCGCTGCTACCGATTTTTCCTTTTCATTTTCCGACTCTACCTTTCAGGAAGAGTATGGGACACTAAATATGGAAATTACGGGTGAAGCACCATATAGTAATTTCGTGAATTTTATTCGACAGATTGAGCAAAGTAAGCCTCTGAACAAAGTAGATGATGTAACGGTCAATCCTTTGGCAACAGAGGATTCGCACAATTTTGTCAGCTTTAGTTTTTCCCTGCAGAGTTTTTACGATCGGGTGGCCCTTTTGGGTGAAGCTTCTCTTGACGTGACCAATAATTTACAGGCTTCAATACCGAATCCTTTTTTCCCGCTTATTCGGTCCATAACGGCTAATGAAAATGGATTGCTCGACGTTGAGTCAAGTACTCTTATGGCTGTCAGTAGCAACAGGGTCTTTATGATGAATCAAAATGATACCATGCAACAGCTTTCACCGGGAGACCGGGTTTATTTGGGCAGACTCTCTTCTATAAATGTAGAACAGGGTACGGCTACTTTTGAATTAAATAAAGGAGGGATTGTAGAACGTGTAACTCTCCGGGTAAATAATGAAGATGGAAATCAAAGTAACTGATATGACATTTAGTAAAATTACAACCTCTGTATTAATAATATTTGTATTTTCGTGCTTAGCACCTGTGGTTTTATTAGGACAGAATAACGATCGTATGCCGGTGCGTGAATATACCAATCCCGACGAGGTTGTAACTTTTGACCGTTCGATTTCTTTTTCCCGGGCGTTAGACGTATTTAATGAATTTGCCCAGGAATACCGGGGTAAAATGATTATTGACCGTACGGGAACAGAAGGGAATATCGGTATCTCCATTCCCTCCATGCATTGGATGGATGCTCTTAAAACTATTTTACAGGTAAAACAGCTGCGCCTTATTGAGCAGGAGGAGTTTTATGAAATCGTATTCCCCAGAGAGGGATCCGGAAGCGGAGGACAGGCTACTGCCAGTGGAGAAGATGGAGAGGGGCCTGCCGCAACTATAGATACCAGGGAGGTTCGTATTAATGCCATATTTTTTGAAGGCAACAGGCGCGCTCTCCAGGAAGTCGGAGTAGACTGGTCGACCTTAACGAATAACGTACCGGATAATGTTGGTTCTTTTGTGAATGAGCAACAAGGCGGTGGCCAGGGCGGTGGAGGCGGCGGTCAGGGAGGACAAGGTGGCCAAAGCCAGGGACAGTTACCTGCCGGTGACGATTTTGTCGGTCCTTTCGTTTCGGTGAACTCCAAAGGTGCCCAGGATGTATCCCAGAATGTATTTAATTCGTTGATTAATCTGGGTGAAATTGGCAATACGGGGATACGGGTACAGGCCTTGTTCA
>CAYXVW010000084.1:0-9890 GCA_964468695.1 uncultured Balneolaceae bacterium
GCTCCAAGCAATATAAGATCCTTCATTTCTCTACTCCCACCAGTTCATTTGCCCGCTTATACGACTCCGGGGTTCCGGCATCAGTCCACCACCCTTCCATTATTGAGAATCGCATTCTTTCGGCCCCAATGTAATGATTGTTTACATCTGTAATTTCAAGTTCACCCCGGTCTGAGGGCTCCAGGTTGCGTATATACTCAAATACTTTAGAGTCATACATGTACACACCTGTTACCGCCAAACTACTCTTCGGTTTATCAGGCTTTTCTTCAATATTGACGACTTTTTCTCCCTCTATTTCAGCTACTCCAAATCGTTCAGGATCTTCTACTTCCTTTAGTAGAATCTGGGCCCCAACTCCGGGATAAGAATCAAGCGCCGGCTTCAGGGAACTCTCAAAAATATTATCCCCTAAAATAACCGTCATGGTGTCATTGCCAACAAAATTTTCTGCCAGTCCCAAAGCCTGTGCTATACCACCAGCTTCATCCTGAACCTTATAGGTAAAACGACAATCAAAATCCTTACCCGAACCAAGAAGCGTAACGACATCTCCCATATGCTCAGTTCCTGTTACAACCAATATTTCTTCAATACCTGCCCCCGTCAATTTTCGGATAGGATGATAAATCATCGGTTGATCCCCTACCGGTAGCAGATGCTTATTTGTTACTTTAGTTAACGGATAAAGTCGCGAGCCGGTACCTCCGGCTAAAATAATACCTTTCATTTTACTTTTATCTGGAATGTAGTTGCAAATTCAGTGTAGTTTTTGATCCGTTTACGACAATATACATTCTTTTTAAGAGGTCTTTAAAAAGTTATTGGTCTTCTTTTGAATGATAAAACAAGAGCTAATATTCATTATTAAGCAAATAAAAGCCTTTGTTAAAAAAATATAATTAACTTTTAATATTTATTTACGTATATATCAAATAAGAAAAAACAATCATCTACCAAGCACCTATCGCAGTATGTTCATCGCACTAATATCGGGATATTAGGTGCACAATAGTTTGGCTATAATATGAATGACTACTCTGACCTGATTTTTTTGATGGGAGGCCTGATAATATTTTCGCTATTATCATTGCAAACAAACCGGTTATTCCAGTTAAATAATCGCATCCAACTCAACGGAGAGCTTGAATATAATGCTGTTTCCATCGCCCAAGATGAAATAGATCAAATCCGTTGGATTAAATCTGAGTCTGCATTTAATAACCACCTGAGTTCCTATCCTAAACAGGTACCGCTCATAATAGATGACGACACGCTGCAATACGATGTGGATATAAACTCCACGAGTATGACAATACCGGGATCTTCTCTGAACGATAAAAAAGTTTCTGTAACCGTCTCTAATGAATTTCTAAAAACCAACAGTGATGATGATCCCGGTGAACGATTCATTAGACTGCAATATATCAAAAGTTTTAATTAACGGGGAGTAAATTATGAATACAGGTATTTTAACAAGCTTTATAGTCGGTGGGTTGCTTCTACTAAGTATGATCCATTTAAATAACCAGGCCCTGCAAAACTCAACCAATGTAACACTTGACCTGCATAATAAGGGCCAGATTGAAACCATCCGAAAGATCATTAAACAAGACTTTAGCAGCATCGGATTTGGTAAAAACAGCAAAATAAAATCTTTCAATCCTCCTCATTTCATTAATTTTAGTGCAGATGTCTATGGAAATGGGACTTCAGAAGTTATTTGGCATTTCAAAGAAAATGTTCAAGTAAAAGAAACCTCAAATCCTGATGACCGGGTTTTGCAACGGAATGGACCTGTCGATAAAACCGGGGGAAGTAAACCCACTAAATTCAGAGTAGTCAATTTTTCCATAACCGGCTACAGTGATACGGAAGGGCATAATGAAACAACAGATAAAGAGCAGATTAAGAGCCTGCGTATCAATATTGTTTATGAATCACCCGAAAGCACATCTGCTTCTGACGACTATTCTAAAACTGTGTGGCAAAAATTGATTGTTCCAAACAATTTACAACTCTAAGATCTCCAAAAATAATCTAACTTTATTATGGGACGCGGTCTTTTATTATTAGCATCCGGTTTAATTATTGTAGTAGCGATCATTCAAAAATCAATGAGTGAGCGCCTTAATCTCATTCCTGAAAGGACTCATGATTATCATCAGGAAATGCATGCCCAAAATGTTTCTAACAGTGTTATGGAATATGGTATTCGTGAAATTGAAAAAGATCAGTCCTGGGATAAAGGGCTCTCAGAGGATGATTTCGTAGAGTCTGCAGTTACGCTTCAGGTCTTCGATTACGACGATTATACGGATGGAAATCCTAATATTCCCTCCGATCATAGCATCGATGACTGGAATCAATATACAATCCTATTGGTAAGCACCGCTCAAACAAATACTGCTGAGGCTTATACCGAAGTTGCCATTACCAAAGATTCTTTTTCAAAGTACGTGTATTTTACTGATAACGAACCATCTAATATTCATTTTTATGGGGGCGACGTATTAGATGGCCCGGTTCATACCAATGATCGGTTCAATATTATAGGTTCCCCCGTATTTAAGGGACCTGTTACCAGTACAGATGCGCCCAATGGAGGCGATCCCATATATGAAGATATAACTGATTTTTCAGCTCCAACTATTGATATGCCAGGTTCCCAAGAACTTAATAACCTGCGAAATAACGGTATGGATGGTGGAATTACCTATTCCAATGATATTTACGTAGAATTTAAACAAAATGGTACCGTAGATATTTATGAAAACGGAGGAGGGGGTTGGAGTCCGCCGATTAATTACAACCTTAAGAATTATAATGGAGTCATTTCATCCTCCAGAAAAATTTATACAAAAGGCACACTTAACGGCCAGGTAACCCTGCACTCTGCTGAAGAGGTGGAAATAATGGGCGACCTAAAATATTCTAAGGATCCGGAAAATAACCCGAATTCTACCGACCTTTTAGGTATCATAAGTGAAGGGAATGTCATTGTAGATGAAAACGCTCACCAAGATTCAGGTTCTAAGGACCTGGAAATTAATGCCTCTATTATGGCTCTTGATGAATCATTTGAAGTAGAAAACTACAATAGCGGTCCTGAAAGGGGAACGTTAAAATTAATAGGTGGATTACAACAAGAAAACCGTGGGGCAGTAGGGCAAACAAAGTATTGGGGAGGAATTTCGGGTTTTAATAAAGATTATTCCTACGATGATCGCTTACTCAGTATTTCTCCTCCATTTTATCCGCGTGCCAGTACCTTTTCACAAAAATACTGGAAGGAGAAGCCTGTTGTATTACACAAGTAAAGTTCTCTGGAGTGCCTCAAGGAATAAAAAACTCATTATGTTTAATGTGCTCACAAATTAGATGCTTTACATTTTAACAGCTTCTCCTGATGAAGTTTGCTTTCTCAAAATTAAAATTTATAAGGAAATAACTTCAAAAGAATTGTACATGCATGCTAACTTTTTTTTATGTATGTTAATAATATAATACAATAAATATATCTACTACTATGGTTGGCTATACGGAAGTACTCCAGACAATTGGAGCCATGGTGATTTTTTCATTGATCCTGCTCAGTGCGACTCGTATGATTCAACGGAATACGCTTATGCAGGTAGAGGGAGAGCTGGAACAAGAGGTCGTCGCTTTGGCCCAGGATATTATTGAAGAGGGCCGTACGAAAGATTTTGATGAATACAGTGTTAATAGCGTGCTCCCCCCTGCCGATGCAAATGACTTTGCAGCTCCTTCTAACTTAGGCCCCGACAGCGGAGAGAATTCCCGCCAGGAGTTTGACGACTTTGATGATTACAACAATTGGGAAGAAGTTATAGAAACCGAACACGGAGAATTTAATATCCGTTCGGAAGTCTTTTATGTCGACGACTCATTTAACAAGACGGCTTCCCCCACTTATTTCAAGAAAATGCAGGTTTTTATTACAAGTCAATTCCTAAAGCAAGGTAGTTCCGACGAATTAACGGAATACAGGCTTGAGTTTACCCGTAACTATTATGCCGACTAATAAATTTTAAACATATGGATTTAGGAGTCGTAGTAAGCTATATTATTGCAGGGATGCTGCTTATGGCTATCCTGATGATGAACATGTCTGTTTCCAGCAGCTCAACGGAATTGACCATGACGCAAATAACGCGTGAAAAAGCCGCAACATTAACGGATATGCTGGAACACGATATTTTGAAGATGGGATATAATAAAACCAGTAAAACCAGTCCGATTATAGAGCTGGCGGAAGATCAAAAAATTCGTTTCCGCAGTAATATCGATGACAGTAATGATAAATCGGTTGAAACGGTAACCTGGGAATTAACGGGTGACCCCGTATCTGCAACAGAAAATCCCAATGACCTTGTCCTAAAGCGTACGGTTAGTGGAGGTATTAATTCAGTAACCCCTGTTACTTTGGGAGTAACTGAATTTGAAATCAAATATTTTGATCAGTACGGAAAAGATATAAGTAACAATATGTTGACACCGGTATCAAATCCGGAAGATATCAAACAGCTATATATCAAATTAGTGCTGGGAAGTCCTCAAAAGGTGCATCAGGGGACTAATGATAATGGACGATATGTAAAAACGGTATGGGAAAAGCGATTTTCCCCACCAAATTTAGAATAAAATAATTAAGGCAAATATATAAAGACGGATCATTATGGGACGAGCAATGTTAATCATATGTACCGGGATGCTGGTTATTCTGGGTATTATCGGTATTAGTACGGCCGATCAGGGAAAGTCACTGACACAAAAAGCAGTAAAATATGCGAATGAAACAACTGCCCAGAATGCGGCGCATACCGCCATTCAAATTGCTATGCAAAAAATAAATGAGGATGAAGATGACAGTTGGGTCAAAGCGCATGATAGTGAACAAAACGCATGGGAACATACAATTGATGAAGCTACAGTAGAACTTTATATAGAGACTAATAGTGATTACTCTACTAATGACTATTGGGAAGAAGATTCTTTGCGTATCACATCTAAGGCAACTTATGCGGATGGATATGAATCTAAAGTCGTCAGCGTCTATCTAAAAGAACCATTCAGTAATTTGGTTCCCACTTTTAAAAGTGCCCTGCAGCTTGCAACTAATGATTTTGAAATTGAAAGTATTACCGGAAGTGCCTCAATTAGCGGAGCCGCTCCCAGTGGAAGTGGATGTTCAGATATGCCTGGTGTGGCTGTACTCAACGATACAGATAAACAAAAAGTAGAAGAAAAGATGGGCGGAAATGCTAATATAACAGGTAATCCTGCTATCGGTATTGATGAAGAATTGACCTATGAACCGGTTAACGAAATGATTGCCCGTCTTAAAAAATCCGGTAATGCTAAAACTATCAGCGGAAATTATAAGGACTCTATGGGAACAGCCGATAATCCGGGGGTCTTTTTTGTAAATGATTACGTTCAACTAAGCGGTGGACTGGAAGAAGGATACGGAATATTAGTTGTTCAGGGAGGAGGAGAAATGGACTATGAGGGAGAACTGGACGTTAAAGGCAACTTTACCTTTAATGGTTTAGTCATTTTTGAAAATGCTGAAAAACTGGACGGCGGTGGAACACCTACGGTCAACGGGTCAGTGCTTATAGGTAAGAGGCCCTCTGACGAAAGTACTACAACAGAGGATTATACGACCATAGACATTAAAGGCAACATGGGACTTCAATATGATTGCCTGGCCGAAGTATATGCGAGGATGGCGGCTGCCAATGCAGTACAACAGAATAAATATACCCGCGTAGTTACATACGAATAAAAGGATCACTGGATAAATATCTTTTAATAAAAGGGCTTTTCTTTTACCCCTGAGAGTGCTTTCTATATCCTCTAACATTAGCAGGAGTCCGTAGTAGTAAGTCCATAAGCAGATGATCTCAATCTTCCTCAATTACACATAAAGCTTCGTAGAGCAAAATAAATCCCTTAATACTGGTTGTTGATTGCACCTCCAAGATGGATCCCCGGTAATTACTTCTCAAAACAAGCCTATTGACTTCCATTCAGGGGGGAGGGTGGGAGTAGCCGCCTCCTGCACAAAACCGTAGTTACGTTTCATAGCTTCGGCGACATAGCACGAACGGGGGAACGGGGGGATTGATCTAATATAAATAGAACCTATTCAGCTTTTTTTAATAAACATTCAACTACACAATGAGTTACACGGATAAAAATTTTAGCTATTTCTCTTCTTTAATAAGGGTTTAAGAGTTATGCAAATAAAAAATAGGAGGGATATAAACAATAAAAGCTCCAAGCCGCTAAGCCTGAAGCTTTTATAAAAATAAAAATTAATTCATGTTACTATATCATAGCAGCATGGCCAACGGGCTTTCGAGCATCCGTTTAAGTGTACTCAAAAACTGTGCGGCCATTGCTCCATCAACAATGCGATGATCGCTGGACAATGTAACCTTCATTCGCTTACCGGGTACAACTTCGCCATCCTCAACGACCGGAACTTCTTTAATAGCGCCCACTGCTAATATACAGGCATTCGGTGGATTAATAATGGCTGTAAACTCTTCGATACCGAACATCCCAAGGTTACTCACCGTGAAGGTACTTCCCTCCATCTGTTCCGGCTGTAACTTACGCTCTCGCGCTTTCTCTGCAAGATCTCTGGTTTCCTGGCCGATCTGCTGTAATCCTTTCTGATCAGTATTATTGATAACCGGGGTAACCAGTCCTTCTTCAATGGCCACGGCCACGGCCACATTAACATCCCCATGCTCTACTATTTTATCTCCATGCCAGGAGCTGTTTATCTCGGGATGTTTACGCAACGCAGCTGCACATGCTTTAACAACAATGTCATTAAAGCTAATCTTTGTATCACTTACCTCATTAATCTGTTTGCGGGCGTCCCAAACCGGCTGCATATCAATGGATATGGTCTCATAAAAATGCGGATTATTAAATTTACTTTCAGAAAGACGCCGGGCAATTGTTTTACGCATTTGTGAAACGCGGTGCTCTTTGTCTTCCCGCGAAACTGTAGCAGCGGCAGGAACAGCTGAAGGCTCAAAACTTTCAATATCGCGTTTGATAATGCGTCCATGAGGTCCACTTCCCTCTACATTCGAAAGGGTTATCCCTTTCTCCTCAGCCATCTTACGCGCCAATGGCGATGCTTTTATACGGCCATCATCTGAACTATCAGTACTTTTCTCTTTGGCTTTGTCGGAAGTAGTGTCGGCACTCTCTTTTTCTTCCGGTTCTTCTGAAGTATCCTCTTCATTGTCTTCATCTTCTGTTTCGGAGGTATCTTCTTCTCCACCTGAAGCGGCCTCTTCCAATAGATCACTAATATCTTCTCCTTCTTCACCGATAACAGCCATAAGCTGTCCCAGTGGTACGGCCTCTCCTTCGTCAACTAATATTTTTAGGATTGTACCGTCATCAAACACCTCCACTTCCATTGTAGCCTTGTCGGTCTCAACCTCAGCTATAATGTCACCGGATTCTACCTCATCACCTTCCTCCACATTCCACTTAGCAATAACGCCTTCTTCCATCGTATCACTAAGCTTGGGCATTTCAACTTTTACAGCCATTTGTTTGACTCTTAATTTAGATTAAAAAACGTTATATGAATATTATGTAGCCTAATAAACTCAGCTATATATTTATTTATATATAGCAATCAACATTCCCTTACTATTTACGATACGTAACGGTATTAACAGCATCAATAACTTCGTTGGCACTTGGCAGCCACTCATCAAATAAATTTTTAGCAAAAGGTGCGCTGGTATCCGGCAGCGTTACTCGCTGTACCGGGGCATCCAGGTAATCAAAAGCCTCCCGCTGAATAAGATATCCCACCTCGCCAGCCAACCCACCAAATGGATGGGATTCATCCACTATCACACATCGATTCGTTTTCTTAATCGATTTAACGATCATTTCTATATCAAGCGGCTTTACGGTACGGGGATCAATAATCTCTACTTCTACATCTTCCTTGGCAAGCTGCTGGGCAGCCTGTTTGGCCACGTGATACATCTTGCCGTGGGCAACGACCGTGACATCACTTCCCTCCCGTTTTACTTTGCCTTTTCCAATTGGTATGGTAAAATCTTCTTCATCGGTAACCTCTCCCTTCAGACCGTACATTTGTTCCGACTCCATAAAAAGGACGGGATTATCATCGCGAATGGCCGATTTCAACAGTCCTTTGGCATCCTCCGGTTCGGATGTATAAATCACTTTCAATCCGGGGAAATGAGCATACATAGCATCATAGGCTACTGAGTGCGTAGCACTTAACTGTCCCGCTGAAGCATTAGGCCCTCTGAATACGATGGGAACTTCTACCTGTCCACCTGTCATATATCGCACTTTCGAGGCGTGGTTAAGAATCTGATCTGCTGCCAGTACAGCAAAGTTAAAGGTCATAAACTCTACAATAGGACGCAGACCATTCATTGCCGCCCCTATCCCTATCCCAGCAAAGCCGAGCTCAGAAATGGGTGTATCGATCATTCGCTTTGGTCCGTATTTGTCTAGCAGCCCTTCGGTCACCTTATAGGCCCCATCATATTCGGCTACTTCCTCACCCATTACAAAAATTCCTTCATCCTGTGCCATCTCTTCATCTATGGCAGCCCGGATTGCTTCTCTGAATTGTAGTTCAGCCATTTTTAATGAATTATTTCGAAATTAAATTATTTTTCAATTATAAAAGAAGTTAGAAACCTAATGCTGAATATGTAGTATCTGACTTCAACCCTATCCTTAGTTCAGTGTTTAGGTATGGAAGGGATAGTCATCCTCTACAAAGACGTCTTTATATAAATCGTCTTTTTCGGGGAAATCACTTTCTTCTGCAAAATCGATTGCTTCCATTACCGTATCCTCCACGGTATCCTGTATCTCATCAATTTCGTCCTGTTCGAGGATGTCATTATCCAACAGATAGTTTTTAATACGCTCAATGGGATCAAGCTCTTCATACTCTTTAAGCTCTTCCTTAGTTCGATACTTCATTGGGTCTGACATTGAATGCCCTCTGTACCGGTAAGTACGAATTTCGATAAACCAAGGCATTGAATTTTCCCGCACATCCTCAGCAATCTCTTTCATCTTTTCATAAACGGTAAAAACGTCCATACCGTTAATAACAGCATTCTTCATGCCATATCCATTGGCACGCTCATAAATTTCTCCAACGGAATGTCTGTGAACGGCCGTTCCCATCGCATAACCATTGTTTTCTACGGCGTAAATACAAGGTAAACCCCAATTTTGACTCATATTCAAGACTTCATGAAGCACTCCCTGATCAACGGCACCATCACCCAGGAAACAAGCAGTAACCCGGTCGTTCTGTTTGTATTTATTCGCAAAAGCAATACCACCTCCCAGTGGAATATGTCCACCAACAATACCGTGACCTCCCCAGAAATGCTCTTCTACATTGGCAAAGTGCATCGATCCGCCTTTGCCACCAGAGCAACCGGTAGCTTTACCATAAAGCTCGGCCATTCCTTCCTTGGGTGAGACGCCCCGAACCAATCCCCAGCCATGATCGCGATAGGCTGTAATAATATCGTCATCATCATTTAAAGCATAACCTGTTCCGGTTGAGATCGCTTCCTGTCCCATATAAAGATGCAGAAAACCTCCGAACTTTCCTTTCTGATACATCTGCATAGCGCGTTCTTCAAAACGCCGCTGCAGATACATCTGATGGAACATATCCACCACATCTTCCTCGGAAAGTCCCAGCGATTTATGTTTCTTTTTAGTCGGTGAAGGGAGTTCTGTACTACGAACAATCTGTCCATTGGTACGAATTCCGGTCCCCGAAGGCGTAAACTGTATTTGTTCTT
>CAYXVW010000085.1:0-9881 GCA_964468695.1 uncultured Balneolaceae bacterium
TCGCGTTCAGAAACACCCTTAACCGTCACATAACGATCGCCGCTTCGGGCTTCTACAAAGCCATCTCCAATAAACCATCCGGCAAGGGCAATCCCAACGGCAACTAGCAAGGCAACAAGAATATTATTTTGGTAGGAAGTACGCATGGTCTTTAACTATAATTTTTGATTATAAGAAGCTGATGAATAGTGGTTACTGTCAAAATAAATGATTTACATTTTCATTTATGATAGTCAGCTTCTTTCATAAAGACAACAGAAATTAGAAAATATAATATGATCTAAAGGCTTGAAAAGATAATAGAATGGGAATGTATATTTATCTACTCGAATAATTCTTATTATCTTTAAAATTGGCTATTTTTAGAAGTATTATGAATTCAATAAGAAATTTATCCACATGTTTAAATCACAGGACCAACTGGAAACGCTAATTGCTTCGGATAAGATGAAGAACGTTGAATATCCCCTGATGGAGGATTTCTATACGATTCAGGGAGAAGGAGCACACAGCGGTCGTCCGGCTTATTTTATCCGTACTGCCGGATGCGACGTCAACTGCTGGTGGTGCGATGTACAGGAAAGTTGGGACGAAGATGCTCATCCCCGTGAATCGGTTGGTAATATTGTGAAGCGTGCGAAGGAAAGCGGTGCAGAATTTGCCGTCATTACGGGCGGAGAACCGCTATTGCACGATTTGGATCCTCTGACTCTTCAACTAAAACGGGCGGGAATTAAAACTCATATAGAAACCAGCGGTTCATCTCCGTTATCGGGTTATCTGGACTGGATAACGCTTTCTCCCAAGCGTTTTAAAGAACCGATCGATGAAATCTTCCCCTATGTGGATGAATTAAAGGTCGTTGTATTGACGAACAAAGATTTGGAGTGGGCTGAGAAGAATGCCGGTAAATGCCCGGATAGTACTCAGCTTCTGCTTCAGCCTGAATGGGAAAAGGAAGGAGCCGTTGATCTCATTATAGATTATGTGAAGGAAAATCCGGAGTGGGGAATCAGCTTGCAGACGCATAAATTTATGGGAGTCCGATAGTGACCGATCAGAAAACTCATTCTGTCGTAATTACGGGAGCAAGCCGGGGAATAGGACGACGGATTGCTATGGCTTTTGCAAGAGAGACAGACTATGCACTTCTTCTTATTGCCCGTACGAAATCGGACCTGAAAGATACACAAACACTTTGCCGTAAGATGGGAGATAACGAAGTAGAAATTAGAAATTGTGATGCCTCCAATCCCACAGCCATAAAGAAAATGAAGTTTCCCAATAACTTCCCAGAGCCCAAAATTGTGATAAACAATGCTGGTTCTTTTTTATTGAAACCACTGGAAAAAACATCCCATGAAGAACTTGTGGAGCAGATTCAGTCGAACTTATATTCCGCTGTGAATATAACCAATTACTTTCTGGATAAGCTGAAGGAAAAATCTCATGCCCTAATTATTAATATATGCTCAGTAGGTGCCTTAGAAGGTTTAAAGGACAGTGGTGCCTATTCAGCATCCAAGCATGCTCTCCTGGGATATACCCGTTCATTACGTCAGGAGCTGATGAATACCGAAGTGGGAGTAACCGCTGTAAACCTGGGTCAGACACAATCGACCTCATGGGAAGGATCACTCATTGATCGCGATCTGCTTATTGATCCGGATGATGTGGCAAAAGTTATCCTGAACCTTGCTCAACTTTCCCCCAGAACAGTTGTTGAGGAAATCTTGGTTAAACCCCAGCACGGACGTGTACCCCCAATGTGATAAAAGGCTTGGCAAAACCCTGCTCGTAATAATGATATCCAGGTTTTAATATTAGTAACCTTTAAAATTTGGTAAGCGCCCTTTTCTTCTGTTACTCAAGTTCATTTATTTCATAATGGACGGCATATTCGCTGGATTTTAGGTCATAATTTTTCTTTTCAGCATAAAGCTTCACCAAGCAAAAGCCGTAATATAGAAGGAATGATGCATAGAAAATAAATAACAAGACTAAGATCATTGAAGCGGAAGAGCCATAGAGGGTATCCAGATTTCCTGATGGAATAATTTTTCCCAGTAAAAATTGGCCGATAAATGCTAAAATACTGGTAATAAATGCTCCCATCCATACGGGTTTCCAGGGTAGTTTTACGTCGGGTAAATATTTATAAACTATAGCAAGCCAGGTTGTAATCAGAACTATTGAAAATATAGTATCCAGTGCTATTACAATTATGGAATTGATATTAAAAACATGAAAAATCTGTTCTCCGGCAAAGTTGATTATTATATCAATGATGAAGGTGGTGAGTAATAGAATTCCACCACAGAAGATAATTATTAAAAACAATCCCCTGTTTTTTAGGAAAAATTTGAGACTGGTATCCTTTAATTTAACCTGGAGAATTTGATTAAAGGAGTTGTGTACGACATTAAAAAATGTAGTTACTATAAAAATCAGAAAAAGAAGTATGGCTATTGTAGTAAAAAAACCATCCTGCAAATTTTGAAAGTTTTCCAGGATGCTAGCTAAATAATTCGTCGCTTCTCCACCAAACATTTGTTGCAACGCATTAAATATTTCTTCCTTCAGGGTTTCTACCCGGAAGAGCAATCCCATAAAATCCAAGAGCAATACAATGAATGGAATCAGCGAAAACATCGCAAAAAAAGCCGTTGAGGAACTTAATTGTAGAGGATCATTTTTTTGTAATTCGGTATAGGCCTGTCGTAACAAATCCCAGAACCAGTTTATTGTTCTTTGTTTCATTGCTTTCTCTTAAAACAAAATGGTTATACCATTTCTATGGATGATGTAATGATTGAATAAGTTCATAATCCATTATTCCATATAGTGTTCCAATTAAGCCTTCATTTGTTTTTTTTAGTGAATGTAACTGGAAAATAGCATGCGGCCGGATTTTGTAATAACTTGGCAGGAGAAATATTGCTAACAAAAACAAGATGTCATTGCATCCTGCTCCTAATTACAATCAATTAGCAAATTTTAGACGGGCATTCATTATCATTTATATATGATTTAGTGATAAGTTACAGCCTGACCTTTTCACCCGTTTTTACTGATTTATCACAGGCAAGCACGATTTGAAGCGTTTGCACGGCGGCCTGCATGTGATCTGTCAGATCAAGATCTTCCCGGATCGCCTTGATAAAATATTCCTGTTCGTAAAAGCAAAGTTCATCGTGACTGGGCTCATCGGGAGTATCTATTATGATATCATCCTTAATAAGATTTCCTTCTTCATCGGTATCTGAATGATGTACCCGAAGCTTATTTATTTTGGTATGCTCTTCAATATCAGCAGACTTTCCCCGCTCTCCTTCAAAGGTATTCTTTTGAACACTTATGCTGCCATTGGGTCCAATAGCATCTTTGATGAAATAGGCTGATTCACTCATCATGGGCCCCCAGCCGGACTCGTACCATCCTATGGAACCATCCTCAAAAGTTACTTGTAGCTGACCATAATTGTACATCTCAGAATCAATTTCTTCGGTCAGTCGCGCTCCAATAGCATGAACACTGACCGGCTGAGCCTGCGTCATTTGGCACATCATATCTACATAATGTACTCCACAATCAACAATAGGGGACATTGAAGACATAAGATTCTTATGTACCTGCCATTGGGGACCCGTACTCTGCTGGTTCAGGTTCATGCGCATCACAAGCGGTTTTCCCAGTTTTTGACCCTGTTCCACAAATTGTATCCAGCCGGGATGGTGACGCAGAATATAACCGACCAGTAATTTTTTATCTGCTTGTTGGGCAGCTTTTACCACAGCCTGTGCTTCCTCAACGGTTTCCGCCAATGGTTTTTCCACAAAAACATGGGCTCCATGGCCTAAAGCCTGAATGGCATAGTCGGCGTGGGTAGACTGATAGGTATTGATAGAAACAGCATCGGGCTTTGTTTGTTCAAGAGCCTCCTCAAAGTTATCAAAAGTGGGTCGGCCGCCCAGTTCATCGGAGAGTCGGTTCCTGCTTTCCGGACCTCTACTGACTAATCCGATAATTTGTACGCCTTCCAGTCGGTCATAAGCCCGTGCGTGGGAAGTACCCATATTTCCACATCCTACTACTAATACATTGATCATATCATTGCTCATTACGAAAACGGTATTTTGTATTGATGTTGGTAATTATAATCCTGATAAAATACTTGTAAAAGTTGCTGCTTCAAGATAAAATGGTGTCTGAAATTGAAACGAAATATTTCAAAGAAGCAATCGATCCTAATCTAAAAAAAATACTAAGTGCTACATAATCTAATGGTGGATAAATAATGAAAAGAAAAATTATACTTTTGTTTATTAATGTTTGACAAATATTTAATTCTTCACTTCATTATTAATGATTTGTTGAAGTTATGATCAAAAAGATATTAATTACACTTTCAGACTGCCTGCATTTGCAGCTAATCTGTTGATTACCAGCCAGGCTTTCTTACATTCAAGAATACAAACATCGTTAATATATAGATTGAGATATTTAATTTATGGATAAGAAAAAACAAAGTCGCCGCGAGTTTTTATCTACTGCAGCATGGAGTACAATGGGAGCTTTTGGTGCAGCCGGACTCTTAACAAATTGTGCTACCACAGATGCTGTTACCGAACTTAAAGAGGGGACTCCACTGTCATTGCGAAAACAGGCGCCGGATGGAGAGCCCCTTAAAGCGGGCTTAGTTGGTTGCGGAGGGCGTGGCAGCGGAGCAGCTGTAAACTTTCTGGATGCTGGTCCTAATCTTGAGATTGTAGCCCTCGGGGATATATTTGAGGATCAGCTGGAAAAATGCCGTGAACTTTTAAGTAAAGCCCGCGATGTAGAGATACCAGATGAAAACTGTTATACCGGCTTCGATAATTATAAAGGAGTTATAGATTCTGACGTTGATGTGGTTATTTTTGCAACGCCTCCACATTTTCGGCCTCAACATGTAGCTGCAGCCATTGATGCCGGAAAGCACGTATTCCAAGAGAAACCTGTAGCTGTTGATCCGGTTGGTGCTCGAGCCATGATGGAGACTACCGAAAAAGCAAAGGAGAAAAACTTGTGCATGGTCAGTGGAACGATTCGCCGCTATCAGAAAGATTTTATAGAAACGCAGCGACGTGTTGCCAATGGAGCTATCGGAGATGTGGTTGGCGCCAATATTTTACGCAACGGTGGCGCTATTTGGTGGATTGAGCGTCAAGACCAGTGGAGTGAAATGGAATATATGATTCGCAATTGGCAGAATTATACATGGCTCTCAGGTGATCATTTTGTGGAGCAGTTTATTCATGAACTGGATGTCATGAACTGGCACATCGGAGAATTCCCTTCCAAGGCGGTAGGTTATGGTGGACGGGCTCAAGAAGTGTCCGGTAATAAGTTCGACCAATTTAGTGTGGCCTATGACTATGAAGGTGGACGACGCGTTCATTGTGCAACCCGGCAGATTAATGATTGTGATAATGACAAAGTACAGCATATAACCGGAACCAAAGGTTATGCCGATGCGACAGGTACATTGTACAATCACGATGGAGAAGTCATCTGGGAGTATCCTTATCCCGAAGATGATAATGAAGAATCCGATTGGTATGTAAACAACCCGTATGTTCAGGAACATGTGGAACTGGTGACAGCGATTCGCACCGGGAGCTATATTAATGATTCGGAAACCCAGATCAATTCGACAAGAATGGCGTTGATGGGTAGAATGGCCGCTTATACCGGTAAAGAAATTACCTGGGAGCAAGTGGTTAATTCCGACCTCAGACTGGGTCCCGAAAAATATGAATTTGGTCCCGTTAGCGGAGTACCGGAAAATCCTCCTGTAGTAGGATCTGCACCTGCTCCTGTTCAACGTTATTCCTGATATTATGGATCGGCGCACCTTTGCGAAGCAGGCACTGCTGGGATCTTCTGCACTTTTTGCAAACCCACTGGTGCATAGCCCAGTTGAGGAGCATTCAGCAGGAGAAGAGCTGCTTTCATTCGAGCCACTTTTTAATGGAAAGGATTTGAGTGGGTTCAAAGATGTGAATACCTCTGGCAACACGTGGTGGGTGGAAGATGGAATCCTAAAGTGTACGGGCCATCCCATTGGAGTGATGCGTACGGAAAAGCAGTATCAGAATTTTATTCTTGATATCGAATGGCGTCATATGCAGCCCGGAGGCAATTCCGGAGTTTTTGTGTGGTCTGATGGTACTCCACATAAAGATCAGCCCTATCCTAAAGGGATGGAAGTGCAAATGCTGGATGTCCAATGGGCAGAGATCAATGATCGTCCTGTTGAATACGTGCACGGACATCTTTTTCCAGCAATGAATCTTGAGGGGACGATTCCTGATAATCCTTCGGAAATTGAGGGCCGAAGTTATGCTCTGGAGAACAGAGTGAACGGTACGGGAGAATGGAATCGATATATCGTTGCGTGTGTCGATGGTACGCTGAAGTTGGCCGTTAATGGCAAGTTTGTCAATGGAATACGCTCAACCAAACGCAAGAAAGGGTATATTTGTCCCGAATCAGAAGGTTCGGAAGTACATTTTAGGAAGATCGACATCATGGAGTTGCCCGGTGGTGTGATCTCGTCGGATCAAGTGGCTCCCCTTATTGATTAGTAGGCGAGTAGCTCATCTAATCTTCCTTTTAAACGAGCATCCGCTAAATATTCCTTTTCCAACTTTGGACTGAAGGGTACGGGTATATCCAGCGAAGAACAGCGTATAACCGGGGCATCGAGCTGTTCAAAACAGTTTTCGCTGATGAGTGATGAAAGTTCGCTCATAGGTCCCAATGTAGTGGAAGGTTCCTGTAGAAGCAGTACTCTATTCGTTTTTGAAACAGATTGCTTTACAGTTTTAAAATCCAGTGGAGCGAGGCAACGGAGGTCTATGATTTCAATGGCTATTCCTTCGCTGCCGTAATGTTCAGCTATTTCATTTGCCCAGTGAACGCCCATCCCGTAGGTAATGATAGTAGCATCGGATCCTTCGCGGTAGATTTTGGCACTCCCTAATTTCTCGGGTGTACATCGGTCGGGAGAGATATTCCGAATACTTCGATAGAGTTTTTTATGTTCAAAAAAGAGTACCGGGTTAGGATCAAACAGGGCGCTGTAAAGTAGGTTTTGGGCATCTTCTACAGTGGAGGGGACCACTATTTTGAGTCCCGGATGTTGCATAAACCATCCTTCTGGCGATTGTGAATGGTAAGGACCTGCACCTACTCCTGCTCCGTGCGGTGCTCGAATAGTAATATTTAGCGGGGGCATCCAGCGGTATTGTCCCTTTGAAATGTTATTGATTATTTGATTAAATCCGCAGGAAATAAAATCGGCAAATTGCATCTCTACTACCGGCTTGAATCCTTCCAGGGCAAGTCCGACTGCAGCGCCCAGTGCTCCGGCTTCAATAATGGGAGTGTTTCGAACCCGATCCTTTCCAAATCGATCCAAAAATCCTTCTGTTATCTTAAATACACCACCGTATTCCGCAATATCCTGTCCCATAATGAGAAAGCGATGGTCTTCCTCAAAAGCTTGTTTTAGGGAAAACTGTATGGCATCCACAAAGCGTTTTTCAGAGGTAGAAGTGACGGTCTTCGGATATTGGGGAAGAACGGATGGGGCAAACAGCCTTTGTTCTTCTTTTTGTCGGTTAAAAACAGGATTTTCGGCCTCAAGAGCCTTATCGAGATGAGGAAGAAATTTTTGATCAACTTCTTTCCGAATGGTACCTAATTCTTCATCTCCAGATACGAATCCTTCTGCTTTAAGCCATTCTTCGAAACGATCGATGGGGTCTTTGTCTGCCCATTTTTCAAACTTTTCATCGGGCACGTAGAAAGTTCCGGAAGCCTCCTCATGTCCCCGCATGCGAAAGGTTTTGGCTTCGATAAGTACCGGATGGCCGTTCAGGGCATATTTTTTAGCTTCTGTTACTGCCTCAATAACCTCAAAAATATTATTGCCGTCTATCTTCATACCACCCAAACCATAGCCCTGGGCCCGATCCACCAAATCTTCACAGGCATACTGTTCACTGGTAGGAGTGGAGAGGCCATAGCCATTGTTTTCGATCATAAAAATAACCGGTAGTTCCCACACACCGGCTAAATTGAGCGCTTCGTGGAATTCCCCCTCGCTGGTAGCTCCATCTCCACAGAAGCTACAGGCAATAAAACCATCATCACGTAACTTTGAAGCGAGCGCCAATCCGTCTGCAACAGGCATAGTGGCCGCCAAATGTGATATCATGCCCACTATGCGCTTGTCAGGTATTCCAAAATGAAAAGAACGGTCACGTCCGCCGGTATAGCCATCGGCTTTTCCCAACCATTGACAGAACAATTTATACAGGTCTACGCCCCGGGTAGTGAAAAGTCCCAGGTTCCGATGCATTGGTAACAGATAATCCTTATCATCGAGTGCGTAAGTAGTGCCTACAGAGATGGCTTCCTGTCCCATACCGGAGAACCATTTGCTGATTTTATTTTGCCGCAGAAGTTTCAGCATACGCTCTTCGATACGTCGGGGAAGCAATAATTGCTTATAAAGTAAATGAGCTGACTCTTTGGTTATATCTTTTTTGGGACGGATCATTTATGGAACGTAATGTTCAATTTATATTAAAACAGATTGCTAACATCTTGTAGTTGATGATAAATTGCAACTAAGAATATCCTTTTGATTTTCAGTAAGAACCGTCTTGCCTATATTTACGTACTCTTGGGTGCCGCATTATGGGGTATCATCGGAATATTTGTGAACGAGCTATCCGAAGCGGGGTTTACTACCTTCCAGATTGTATCCCTTCGGGTTATCAGTGCTTCTGTGATGCTTATTTTTTTCCTGGCTATTACAAACTCCCGGTTATTACAGTTTAATCTGGAAGATTCGTTATACTTTATAGGTACGGGCATCTTCAGTATTGTATTTTTTAACTGGTGTTATTTCACCGCCATCCGGGAAGTTTCGCTTTCTATAGCAGTTATATTACTGTATACGGGACCCGCTTTTGTGGTTATTCTATCTCGATTTTTCTTTCGGGAACCGTTAACTGCTCGTAAAATAGGTGCTTTAACTTTAACTCTGTTGGGATGCACACTCGCTATAAAAGTGATTCCAATAGGAGACAAGCATGTTTCCTGGTATGGAATTCTGGTGGGATTGGGAGCGGGTTTTGGGTATGCGCTGTATAGTATTTTTGGCAAATATGCACTCAGAAAATACCATCCTTTGACTGTTATTACCTATACCTTTGTTTTTGCCTCGGTAGTGATGTTACCAACCAGCGGAATGACTATTACTGCTGAACAGCTATCCTCTGCATATATCTGGCTAAACATTTTGGGTCTCGGCTTTTTTCCTACTGCTTTGGCTTATTTTCTTTACACTATGGGTTTGTCAATGATTGAAAGCGGGCGTGCTTCCATAGCAGCGACGGTTGAACCAGTGGTAGCAACACTCCTCGGCGTATTTATGTTTCAGGAAGTTTTGACCTCCTTTCAGATATTCGGAATTTTATTGGTACTTGCTGCCGTTGTATTAATACAGCTTAAGAAAAAGCGTTTGAGAGCTTAGGGATGGAGTTAGTTAATAATGCTTGATAATATCGAATGACTATCTATATTTCTGATATCTTGGGATGCAGATATAAAATATCTCATAACAATATAATTTAAGGTAAGAACAGGGTATTATGGATCAGGAAAAAACATCAAAATGGGCATTAGCTAGTGCAGGATTTGGAATTATCGCTGCCATCACTTTGCTTCTTGCGGGATATGGTTATCAGTGGAACTGGTGGGGACTGGGAACGGCTTTTACCTGGTTATTGCCGGGCAGCACCATAGTAGGGCTTATCGCTTTT
>CAYXVW010000086.1:0-9794 GCA_964468695.1 uncultured Balneolaceae bacterium
TTGTATTCAAAGTTAATAGTGCTTAACTTCGGTCACATTATGACCGACAGTCATTTTAAAAAATAAAATATGAGCACGGAAGAACGAAAAAAACGAGAAAAAGAGCAGCGCCGTAACGCCATTATCGATGCGGCTGAGAAGGTGATTTTTGGAAAAGGTATTGAGCAGTCAACCATGGACGAGATTGCTCATGAGGCAGAACTGAGCAAGGGAACGCTCTACCTTTATTTCAAAAATAAAAATGAGCTGTATATGGCAATATGCAAGCGCGGCTCAGATATCCTGAACGAAAAGTTTTCCAGACTCTTTTCCGAAGAGTTGACTGGTCTCGAACTGGTAGGAAAGATGGGAGAAGTTTATTTGCAATTTGTATCGGAAAATCCTGGTTATTTCAATGCATTCATGCATTATGAGTCTATAATAGAGGTTGAGGAACTGCAGGGAAGCGAAATAGCAGAACTTTGTGAAGAGAACCTGAGCAGAGCCATGAATTATATGGTACGTGCCCTTCAGGTAGGCATGCAGGACGGATCGGTCGATGACTCATTTGATCCCAAAGAGCTGTCAGTTATGCTCTGGGCCGGAACGAGGGGGATTACAATGATGCATCACATGAGAGAAAAGGGACATCACTATAAGGTTATTGAAGAAATGGAAATAGATATCAGTTCTCTGTTTGATAGTTTCTTAACTCTTCTCCACAAGGGGATGGCCTCAGAAAAAGTAAGAAAAGAAGAAAATGACTGAAAGTCATTTTTTGTTGAAACATCAATGATGGGTGTTCGTAGAACGACATCTTATTTGCGCACATATTTTTAAATACAATTAATATCTATTATTAGAAGCAAGATTCTATGTATGCAAAAACAGTAAGACTAATTGGATTGATCGTTGTTTTATGTTGTATTGTTCCCTCCGTTTATGGTCAAGAGCAGGATTCCACCAACTATACGGTAGAACAAATAAAAGAGCAGCCGCAGCCCATTTCGATTACACAGGCTATACAGATAGCCTTAGCCAACAATACTGAAATTAAACGATCGCTGCTTTCTGTTCGGGAAGCAGATCAGCAGGTACGAACGGCATGGAGTAATGTACTGCCGGAAATTACTTCTTCAGCTAATTATACCCGTAACCTGGAAGTGCCGGTAAACTTTATACCTGAAGTGGTTTTTGACCCGGAAGGTGATCCGGATGTATTGGTTCCCGTTGCTTTTGGAACGGATAATAACTGGCAGGGTGGATTCACAGTATCGCAGACGCTATTCAATGGACAGGCTTTTGTAGGGGTAAGTACCTCCAGTTTATACAAAACGGCCCAGGCCGAAGGTATGCGGGCCACGGCTCAGGGTATTGTTACACAAACCCGGATGGCATTCTATCAGGCGCTCATTGCGAACGAACAGGTGCGACTTCAGGAAAGTCGCCTGGAGCGATTAAAGGAAAATCTAAGTGATACGCGCAAAAGTTACGAACAGGGACTGGTTGATGAATACGCTGTGATGCAGTTGGAAGTTCAATTGGAGAATATCAAGCCGGAGCTTACTTCTGCCAGGTTTTCAAAAAAAGAGGCGATACGTAACCTTTTGGATACCATGGGATTGCCCGTGAGTCTGACTCTTGAGGTGGCTGGTGATCTAAGTAGTTTTGAGATCCGTTCGAAATCGGCTGAAGATACAGCTAACCAGGCGCTGAAAGAGGTTGATAGAATGACTCCACTTTCTCTGGAGGCCGATTCCACGCTGTTGCAACAGGCATTTGACTATCGTGGGGATCTGAGGGTATTAGATGTCCGGCAGCAACTGCAGGAGAAGCGAGTCAGGGCAGAAAAGAGTAAATACTTACCCAGCATTTCTGCAACCTACAATATGCAGTGGTCCGCAGCCCAGGCGGGGAGTCCGGTCTTTTTTGGGACAGATGACCAGCGAGCACGTGCACAGACTTTTATGATAGGCGTACAGCTTCCCATCTTTCAGGGCTTCAGACGTGATGCCGCTATCCAGCAGGCACAAATTCAGAGAAAGGATCTGGAATTACAGGAGTACCAGGCTAAACGAACGGCAGAAAGTGAGTTGGTATCCGCAGAGGAAGGAATTCGGGAGGCTTTCCAGGTTGAGGCGGCCCGAAAACGGGCACTGGAACAGGCAAGGGTTGGATATGAGCGAGCAGTAAAACGGTATCGCAATGGACTGGGCTCGCAGCAGGAGGTAAATAATGCGGAACTACAGCTGAGAGAAGCTGAGACCGGCTATGCACAAACGGTCTTTAATTATTTGTCTGCCAAAGCACAATACGATCAGGCACTTGGAAAAGTACCTTTTGTAGAAGAGGATACGGACGCTATCAAAGAAAATATTGAACTCGAATAAACGAACAAATTGAATCGATGAGACAATTATTAGCAATAACACTGAGTACACTGGTGATTATTTCAGCCTGTGGCAATGGGCAGGAGACTGAAAATAATGGGGAGAATGGTGCGGTTTCAGTAGAAACTGCTGAAGTCCAGCCCTCCACTTTTAAGCACTTTCTCAATATTCAGGGAAATGTGGAATCCGATAAAACAATTTCAATTACTCCCAAAGTAACGGCAACGGTTGAGCGAATTAATGTCAGAGCTGGTGAGCAGGTAAATAAAGGAGCGGTATTGGCCGAGCTGGATGGGGAAGTGACCCGAACCCAAATTGAAGAGGTTAAATCTCAGCTCAAATTGGCAGAAACACGATACGAACGGCAAAAGAATCTTCGGGAAGATAACATCGGATCGGAGATACAGTTGCTGGAAGCCGAAACTCAGTTGCGTTCGCTTGAAAATCAGCTGGCGACCCTGCAGGAGCAATATGATAACTATACCATCACAGCAACTATAGGAGGAACCGTAAACAATGTGATGATTAAAGAGGGCGAAAATGTAGGTCCGGCCGATCCCGCTTTCCAAATTGCCAATTCTGAAGCGTTAAAGGTGACCGCTGAAATATCAGAATATTATATCAATCGAATTGAAACAACGGATAGTGTCATAATTAGCTTGCCAAGTATTGATAGGGAGCTTAGCAAAAGAATTGACGTTGTAAGCAAGGTCATTGATCCGGCTAACAGAACCTTTGGTGTAGAAGTCTATATTCCCAATATCGATGGACTTGTACGCCCTAATATGCTGGCAAAATTAAATATCAATGATTATAGAAGGGATAGCGTACTTACGGTGCCTATTAATGTGATACAGATGACCAATGAAGAAGGGTATTTGTTTGTAACAGAAGAGGATAGCGCCGGTATGGTAGCCAGGCAGCAGTCAGTTGAAACAGGCAATAGTTATGGAGATGAAATTATTATTGAAGAGGGTTTACAGCCGGGTGATCGAATTATTACAGTGGGCTACAATAATGTAAATGACGGCGATCGCATTTCGGTTAAAGACAATTAACGCTAAAGTATTGTTAAATAATGAGTTTTAAAGAATTTAGACCTTCAAGTATTGCAATTGATAACCGGACGACGGTATATCTGGTTACGGTATTACTCACCCTGGCCGGCATTGTTGCATATATTATGCTTCCCAAGGAGCAGTATCCTGAAGTAGAAATACCTGTATTTAATGTTGTGACTATCCAGGCAGGATCTTCTCCGGCCGATGTTGAAAATCTTATTACGCGTCCCCTTGAGCAGGAATTGCGGGGACTGGATGAGATCGAAGAAATAAGCAGTGTATCCAAGCAGGCCGCTTCCATTGTTACCATCGTGTTTAAGACCAGTAAAGATAAGCTGGTAGCCCAGCAGGAAGTTAACGATGCAGTGGAAAAAGCACGTACCGATTTGCCTCAGGAACTGACCCAGGATCCTGAAGTAACAGATATAAATTTGGATGACCAGCCGATTCTTAATATTAACCTTTCGGGTAATTATGACCTGGTACAGTTAAAGAGCTTTGCAGATCAGATTCAGGATGAGGTGGAGAGCCTTTCCGGAATTAATGAAGCGGAAATCATCGGGGCCCTTGATCGGGAGATTGAAATCAATATGGATCTTCCGAGAATGTTAGCAGCAGGCGTAACCTTCGAACATGTGCGTCAGGCCGTTGCAAACACAAATGTAACAATCTCCGCCGGAGGGCTTGATATGGGCCGGATGGAACGCGCCGTTCGGGTGGATGGGGAAGTAACGTCGGCAGAAGACCTGCAGAATCTGGTGATTACCAATAACCTTGGCAGGCAGGTCTATCTCAAAGATATCGCAGAAATTAAAGATGGATTTGCAGACAGGGAGAGTTATGCGCGATTAAATGGCGAAGAAGTCATTACCCTGAATGTTAAAAAACAGGGTGGAGCCAACCTGATAGAGACCTCAGAATTGACCCGGGAGACGGTGGAACAGATGAAAGAAACACAGCTCCCTGAGGGACTTAACATTACATTTACCGGTGATCGCTCCGATGATACCCGTGATAGCGTAGCCAATCTCTTTAATACGGTAATACTTGGATTCTTTTTTGTTGTATTGGTACTCATGTTCATTATGGGAGTACAAAATGCCATATTTGTGGGATTGGCAATTCCACTCTCGTCGTTTTTTGCTTTTGCTGTGATGCCGGGAATCCCAGACTATAGTATCAATATGGTGGTACTCTTTGCCCTGATTCTTGGGTTAGGAATAGTGGTGGATAATGCCATTGTTATTGTGGAAAATATCTATCGCTATATTACAACCACCGATTACGATAAGATAGAAGCTGCAAAGCGTGCAGCGGGAGAGATCGCCCTGCCGGTTATTACGGGTACTCTGACAACCATCGCTCCGTTTGTACCCTTGTTGTTCTGGACGGGTATCATCGGTCGATTTATGGTCTATCTGCCCATTACAATTATTCTTACTCTTACCGCTTCGTTGGTTGTGGCCCTGTTTATGAATCCCGTATTTGCCGTTTCATTTATGGAGAAAGAGGATGGAAAGGTTCATGATGCGGATCAGGCAAATAATAAAGGGGTATGGATTGCTGGTGGAGTGATTGCCGCTATTGCTGCTATCTTCTTCCTGATTGATATCTGGTTTGTGGCTAATCTCCTTATTTTCCTTTATTTGTTGTTCCTGTTGGAGCGATTTGTGCTGAGACCAATGATTGCCAGGTTTAATCAGTCGGTGTTGCCTTGGGTTCAGGACCGTTACCGCAATACCATTGCATGGATTCTGGAGGGAAACCGTCCTTGGTTTACGTTGGGCGTTACCGTTCTGTTTTTGATCGGAAGCATCATATTATTAGGTGTACGGTCACCAAAAGTGGTTTTCTTTGCGGAAACTGAGCCTAACTTTGTATATATCTATAATGAGTTACCCGTAGGCACCGATCTTGAGGTGACAAATGAGGTAACCGGCAAGCTTGAAGAGAGGGTGTATGATGTGCTGGGAGAAGATAATCCTGTTGTGGAATCAATTATTACGAATATAGCGGTAGGAGCGGCTCCCCCCAATGAGATTGATCAGACGCCAAGTCCCAATAAAAGTCGTATTGCTATTTCTTTTGTCGATTATCAAAACAGGGGAGGGGTTTCCACCCGTCGACTTATGGATCAGATTCGTGATACCGTTAAAGGAATTCCAAGTGCAGAGGTAACCGTAGAACAGGAGCAAAGCGGGCCTCCCGCTGGAAAACCCATTAATATCGAGGTTATGGGAGATGATTTTGATGAGCTTATTTCTTTGTCAGACAGGGTGGTGAGTCACATAGAAGCTCAGGATATTGAAGGAATTGAGCAACTCAGCTCAGATCTGCAAAATAATAATCCTGAAATTATTGTGGATATCGACGAGGTGAAAGCAAACAGCTATGGGCTCAGTAATGCCCAGCTGGGCATGGAGCTGCGTACTGCCCTGTTAGGACAGCCGATTTCTACCTTTCGCGATCAGGATGAGGAATATGATATCCGGCTGCGTCTGCAGGAAGAATATCGGTCGAATATTACGGACTTGATGAATCTGAAAATTCCTACTCCTGCTGGCGGCACAATACCGATTTCGGCCGTAGCAGAGGCAAAGTACGTATCAAATGTGGGCTCAATTAATCGCCTTGACCTGAATCGGGTGGTAACTATTTCATCCAACGTTTTGGAAGGGTATAATGCCAACGAAATAAATGCTCAAATTCGGGAGGCCATGGAAGATTTCGAAATTCCCGAAGGATATTCCGTTTCCCTGACGGGTGAACAGGAAGACCAAGCTGAAGCGGCAAACTTTTTAACACTTGCCCTGTTTGCAGCTGTAGCATTGATCTTCCTTGTGCTGGTCGCCCAGTTTAACTCCATCGCCAAGCCTCTCATTATTATGTCGCAGGTGGTGTTCAGTTTGATCGGAGTGTTTATCGGTTTTGCAACCTTTGGCATGGATATATCGGTGGTGTTGACCGGAATGGGTATTATTGCCGTAGCCGGTATTGTGGTGAAGAATGGTATTATTCTTATCGATTACACAGATATTCTGCGCAATGAAGGAGAAAGCCTGAGAGAAGCGGTCATTAGAGGAGGACAGATTCGACTAAATCCTGTAATATTGACGGCTGCTTCTACTATCCTCGGTCTTATACCGCTGGCAATAGGGCTCAATATCGATTTTTATGGACTGTTTGCCAGCTTTGATCCCAATATCTATTTCGGAGGAGATAATGCAGCCTTTTGGGGATCGCTGGCCTGGACGATTATATTTGGTCTTGGGTTTGCCACCTTCCTGACCCTCTTCTTAGTCCCCTCAATGTATTATATCGGGGTGCATACCAAACGGAAATTTAAAGCACTGTTACGCTAAATAACAGCGTATCACAATCCCCGGTTGAGGCCCGAATATTTATATTTGGGCCTCAGCTTTTTAGAGGATGACCAAACGGTGAAAAAATAGTATCTTAGCACTTGAATCTAACTGAAACTAATTAGAAACCGAAGTAGCTGTGATTCAACGTATCCAAACATTATTTTTGTTTTTTGCCTTTCTTCTCAACGGAAGTGTCTTTTTTAATGCACTATATCGGCAGGCAATGAGTGATCCCAGCCAGTGGATTGGCCTAACTTTTGCCATTGTATTGACCGCTGCGGCTCTTATGCCATTGGTTTGTATCTTACTTTACAAAAACCGCTCAAATCAGCTGCGATGGGTTAAGATAACACTTCTGATACAGGTTATTATGGTAGGTTTAGGCAGTGGAATCTTATTTACCCTGGGTGGTTTTGGCACCTTTCTGTGGGACGAAACCATAGGTTTGATATTGCTTGTTGTCGCTTTTAGTGCAGAACTATATGCCCGAAAGAAAATCCGTGATGATATTGAGCTGGTAAAGTCGATGGATCGTATCCGCTAACTGAGGACAGGGCCTATATTTATGCTTTCCTACTCTCCGAAGGTAAAGGTTGCGGTTGCTCTGTTCGTTGGCTTAATTGCCTTTGGATTTGCCCCTATTTTGGTACGTTTTGCTCCCAATACCTCACCTTTGGTATTGGTGGTATATCGTACCGTTTTTGCCGCCCTGATGCTTTTTCCTTTTTGGTGGTGGACTCGTAGCAATGAGAAGCGAATAGGGAAAGGAAGAGAACGCTTGTGGATTGCTCTGTCCGGGGCTTGCCTTGGCCTTCATTTTACCTTCTGGATTTCTTCTCTCTATTACACCTCAGTAGCTTCTGCTTCCGTATTGGTTGCCATACATCCCATAATCATGATTTTGGTTGAACGCCTGTGGTTTAAGCGTACATTTGCTAAAACTACTTGGGTTGGAGTTATTATGGCTTTTGGAGGGGCCGTATTACTGGGTATTAGCGACAGTCAGTCAGAGCAAGCTTTTGCCAATCCTTTGTTGGGGAATGCCATGGCGGTAACGGCGGCCGTTATTTTTGTAGTTTATCTGCTTATTGGCCAGAAAATTCGTCAAAAGCGAGAGTGGATTGATTATGTATTTCCGGTTTATTTCTATGCCGCTGTTGCCTGTGTCATTATTGCTCTGAGTATGGGCAAAAGCCTTATGGATATTTCTGCTGTAGGTGTTTGGGTGGGCGCAGGACTGGCTTTTGGTCCCCAGATATTAGGCCACGGGGCCATGAATTTGGCCGTTAAATCTATTTCTCCAACCCT
Source organism: uncultured Balneolaceae bacterium (assembly GCA_964468695.1). Classification (GTDB taxonomy): domain Bacteria; phylum Bacteroidota; class Rhodothermia; order Balneolales; family Balneolaceae; genus Fodinibius. Next base: position 8,104 of record CAYXVW010000086.1, read on the forward strand.
TTTATCTACTCTTATCTTGGTTGAACCGCTGCTCGCTTCGGTATTGGCCTTCTTCCTGTTTGCCGAGCTACCTCCGCTTTTATCGATTATAGCGATGATCATTACCCTGCTGGGAGTTGCTTTTACCTGGAGGCGTAGGGCTCATTCACCTGATTAATTTATTAATTTGGTAGCTGATCTCACATGATCATGGTATTTTTAATACACTCTTATTGTACTATTATCAGCATTAAATTTTAAACCTACTGTTGGTAATGAATCGGTATTTACTGCCTTTTTTTCTTTGCTTTTCTGTCATCTTATTGGTTTCGCAAGAGCTGTCTGCCCAGACGTTGACCGTTGTCGACGAAACTACACTTAAGAGTATTCCCAACGTATACATCTATAATGAAGGCCGGAATAAAGTTTCAGCAACGGATATAGATGGAAAGGCTGATCTGTCAAAATTTACTGAGGGGGATACACTGCATTTTCAGCATCCATCCTACCAGGGATTACAATTGTTATTTAAGGAAGTTGAAGAGCGTAACTTTCGAATAGCCCTCACAGAGCGGCCGGTTATTATGGATGAGATTTTTGTATCTGCTAATAAGAGGGAGCAAAAAATTACGGATATTCCACAGAAAGTAGCGCGTATCTCAGAGGATCAGGTGATATTCCAAAATCCACAGACATCCGCTGATTTGCTGCAAAGTTCAGGAAAAGTATTTGTCCAGAAAAGCCAGATGGGCGGGGGAAGCCCCATGCTGCGGGGTTTTGCAGCTAACTCGGTATTGCTTTCGGTTGACGGTGTCCGTATGAATAATGCCATATTCCGGAGCGGTAATTTGCAGAATGTCATTTCAATTGATCCCAATGCCATCGAAGGAACAGAAGTGCTTTTCGGTCCGGGGTCAATAATCTATGGCAGCGATGCCCTGGGAGGAGTTATGAACTTCCAAACCAAAAATCCGGAGCTCTCTTATTCCGAAGAGGAAAAGCTGTTTCAGCTGAACAGCATGGGACGGTATAGTACGGCTAACAATGAACGGACTTTTCATGCTGATGCTGCAGTTGGTTTTGAAAAGTGGGGGATATTGAGCAGCGTTACCTACAGTTATTTTAGCGACTTGCGGTCGGGAGGGGATTTCTATGAAGACTACCCGGAATTTGGAAAACGCCGGGAATATGTCATTCGCAGAAACGGAGAGGACATGGTTGTCCAAAATGATGATGTCAGGATACAGCGATTTTCTGGCTATGAGCAATTAAATCTGATGCAAAAGGTACGCTATAATCCATCGGGGCGATGGAATTTGAATTATGGCTTTCACTTTGCTACTACCGGTGATATTCCGCGTTACGACCGACTGATTCAGCGCGAGGATGGAGATAGCGGGGAGCTCGTAAATGCAGAGTGGTATTACGGTCCACAGATATGGATGTTGAATACCTTGAATATAGATCATACCGGACAGACAAAATGGTATGATAAAGTAAGTGCAGTGTTTTCACGTCAATGGTTTCAGGAGAGCAGAAATGACCGGAAATTTGAAAATACCAAGCTGCGAAACAGGGAAGAAAATGTAGATGTCTATACCGCAAATATTGACTTTGATAAGCGATGGAATGAAGATAAAGAGCTATTCTACGGAGTGGAATCTGTTTATAATTATGTGCAATCAGAAGCCGTGGAAACTGATATTGTAAGT
>CAYXVW010000087.1:0-9794 GCA_964468695.1 uncultured Balneolaceae bacterium
ATGGTAAGGAGATCCATTCACCACTTAAAGATCTGGTTATTGGAATATCAATAGAAGAATTAAAAAAAATTGAAACGGTTGTCGGAATAGCAGGCGGATCCCAGAAAGTAGATGTAATCCACGGAGCTCTTAAAAATGAGCTTATCGATGTACTAATTACCGATCAACAAACGGCCCGGGAGCTTATCTAGGATTATTCTCAGATATGATAAGCAGACCTAAAATGACAAATGCGGCTGTCTGTTTCATGATCAAAAATCAGATTGTTTTTAAAAATTTATGCTGGCTGTAGAGAACTAACCTAAACTAATTTGTATTAGGACTACTCATACAAGTCATCGGGGTTCATATTAATAAGCTTTCGCCAAGCCTTAAAAAGCATCACAGAAGCAACTATAGAAACTACTGTAATAAAGCCTGCGAGAATCCATTTGCCGTAAATCCAGTAACCGGTAGCAAAGAGCGTTCCATAAACTGCTACGCAAGCTAACACCATACAAAAAATTCCCTGCGGTACGCGCCATGCTTCATCCTTATATTTTTTGACCTTTTTACCTTCGTTCTCCGCCATATTTAATACTCTCTCCCATCCGGGTCCGCCGGGTCGCGCTATCTCATAGAAACGAAAGAGTGTTTCCTTGGAAGTAGGACGAATCATATAAGTGGCCGAAACCCAACCGATCGTCGTTATAATAACCCCAATGACAATTTCCTGCCAGCCCGTCAATTCCGGAAGTCCGGTGTGGACGTGAAAAAATTGAAAATACATAGCAATAACAAAGGAGATAACCATCGCTGCAATTTCGCTACCAGCATTAATGCGCCACCAGAACCATCGCAGAATAAAGAGCAATCCGGTTCCTGCACCGATCTGGAGGAGGATCTGGAAACTATCCAGTGCATTCTGCATTGCCAGCGCTAAAAAGCCGGCCACAATCATTAAGAAGACCGTGGAAAGTCGTCCTACCATCACCAGCTCTTTTTCTGAACTTTCGGGTCGGATAAATCGCTGATAAAAATCATTAACTAAATAAGAGGACCCCCAGTTGAGATGTGTAGATATTGTTGACATATAGGCTGCTGTCAGTGAAGCTACCACAACGCCCAGCCAACCGGTCGGTATAAAGGTTAGCATAGCGGCATAGCCCATATCATCATCCGCTACCGATGCGGCATCCGGGAAAGCTTCCTTCATAGCAGCCACATCCGGGAAAACGATAATTGAGCAAAGCCCGACAATAATCCAGGGCCAGGGACGCAAAGCATAATGAGCAGCGTTAAAAAAGAAAACGGCCGCGATAGAATTGTTTTCGTCTTTGGCCGCAAACATACGTTGAGCGATATACCCACCGCCGCCCGGCTCCGCACCGGGATAGTATACGCTCCACCACTGAACAGCCAGTGGAATAATAAAAATCCCTATTGCCTGGGACGGATCGGTAAAGTCGGGTAATATATTGAGCTGACTTACCACATCTTTGTGTTGAAGCAGGCCTTCAAAACCACCCACGTCAGGATGATTAAGAGCCACATAAGCAGCAATGAAACTTCCTCCTATAGCCAGGAAAAACTGGAAAAGATCCGTTAATAAAACCCCGCGCAGACCACCAAGCGAACTATATATCACGGTTACCGCTCCCGTAATTACAACTGTTTCCACGGGCGAAAGTCCCATCAGTACACCGGCAATTTTAATGGCAGCTAGTGAAACGGTCGCCATAATCACTACATTAAAAACAAACCCCAGATACACAGCCCGAAATCCCCGCAAGAAAGCAGCCATCTTACCACTGTAGCGCAACTCATAAAACTCTACATCTGTGAGCACACCAGACCGTTTCCAAAGATGGGCATATACAAAGACCGTAAGCATTCCCGTAAGCAAAAAAGCCCACCAAACCCAGTTACCTGCAACGCCATCGGTCCGGACAATATTGGCGACAAGATTGGGAGTATCGGTTGAGAAAGTCGTTGCAACCATTGAAATACCCAATAGCCACCACGGCATATTTTTACCAGCCGCAAAGAACTGTGTGGAATTTTTACCGGCTTTGCGGGCTACGATAACCCCAATTACTAATGAAAAGAGCATATACGCTCCAATCATTACCCAATCAATGGTTGCAAGTTCCATAGTAAAACTATCTGTAAAAAAAATCCTTTTAAGATTCTGATTTTAAAATCCGAACTTCAAAAACAAACGTATTTTTTTAATCAAAACCAACTCCCTATTTGCAAACTTCTGCAAATTCAGTATTATAAATAACCAGTAACAAAACAACCCCACAAATTATAAATTACGGAATGAAAGAAACTAACTTTCTTTTTGCTTTTTTTACCCTATTATTCATTACAATCCTAGGATGCCAAGATGGGAATCACTCTTCCGAGTGGCCGGGTATTTCTCCGGATGAGGTAAGACCTACTACTCAACAAATTCAATATCAGCAAAAAGAAAAGGTGGCCTTTGTGCACTTTGGAATCAACACCTTTACCAACCGGGAGTGGGGCACCGGAGATGAAGATCCCGAATTGTTCAATCCCACCAATTTTGACCCCGACCAATGGGCTAAAACCCTTAGCGAAACAGGATTTGAAACGCTAATACTAACAGCAAAGCATCACGATGGTTTTTGTCTTTGGCCCAGTGAATATACCGATCACGATATTGCCAACAGTCCCTATAAAAATGGTGAAGGTGATATTGTAAAAGAAGTTTCCGAAGCCTGTGAAAAATATGGATTGGATTTTGGGGTCTATCTTTCGCCCTGGGATATGCACGAAGAAAGTTATGGTACGCCCGAATACAATGAGTTCTATATGAACCAGCTCCGCGAGCTTCTTACCAACTACGGACCCATTTCTGAAATCTGGTTTGATGGAGCTAAAGGAGAAGATGCAAAAGATATGGATTACGACTTTGATGCGTGGTGGTCAATGGTACGTGAATTGCAACCCGATGCGCTTATTTTTTCGGATGAAGGTCCCGATATTCGCTGGATTGGCAATGAACACGGTTTTGCAGGACGTACGAACTGGTCAACCATTGATCGGGATTCCGTGGAAATCGGTCAGGCCGGACAGACTGATTATCTTAACAGCGGAGAACAGGGAGGATCCGATTGGGTAGTGGGAGAATGTGATGTCTCTATCCGGCCGGGATGGTTTTATCATCCGGAAGAAGATGACGAAGTAAAAACGGTAGCGGAACTTACTGAAATCTATATGAAATCAGTGGGAAGAAACTGCACGCTATTACTGAATATTCCGCCCGATACAACGGGACAATTTCATCAAACAGATACCGATCGTTTATATGCTTTCTCCGATACTCTGAACACCTTATTCGATGATAACCTGGCCCTGCAGGCTACTGTAGAGAGCAGCAGTGCAGGCGAACAATATCCCGCCGATCATATCATTGATGAAAATTGGGAAAACTTCTGGATTGCCTCGGAAGGAGATGATCAGCCTTCATTGACGCTTAATTTTGATACTCCTGTTACCTTTGATTTGCTCTCTTTACAAGAATTTATTCCGATTGGGCAGCGCATATCCAAGTTCAGTGTTTCTGTCCGAAATAACGGGGATTGGCAAAAAGTAGCTGATGAAACAACCATCGGCTATAAGCGCATTCTCCAGCTGGATGAAACAACGAGCAGCGCGATTCGAATTGACCTTGAAGCGTTTTCATCCCGCCCGGCTCTTACTGAAATCGGCCTGTATAAATCTGACTAACCAGCTTTCAGCGAAGTTTATCAAAAACATACTCCTACAAATATCCATAAACGACGATGACAAGTAATTACAACTGTTTTATGAAACGTCTCCAAGTAGCGTTCGTTCTCTTATTAGTTAGCATCTTTTCCGTTGATACCATTCACGCACAAAATAGTGACAGTATCTCCATTATTCCGGAACCGGTTTCAATGGAAGTACAGGAAGGGACCTTTCACATAGAGCGAAATACGGTTATTAAGGCTGATCTTTCCAAGGAGGAGGTAAAAAGTATTGTCAAACAGCTTAAAAAAACCATCGATTCCGCTACTGGTTACGATCTAACGCTTGCAGACATAAATGACAATCAGTATTCGAAGAATATTATTTCCCTGTCTATCGATAAAGAATCGATCGATCACAAAGAAGGATATCAATTAAGTGTGACAGATACCGAAACTTCCGTGAAGGCATCCACCCCCACCGGATTATTTTATGGAATTCAATCGCTGCTGCAACTTCTGCCGGCACAAATCTATCAAACGGACTATACCTTAGTGCCCCAAGATACAGAATGGACGATCCCTGCTATAAAGATTGAAGACTATCCCCGCTTTGCCTATCGGGGACTCCATCTGGATGTGGGACGACACCTGTTCCCGGTTGATTTTATCAAGCGTTACATCGACCTGATTGCCATGCATAAAATGAATCGTTTCCACTGGCATCTGACGGAAGATCAAGGTTGGCGCATTGAAATCAAGCAGTATCCCAAATTAACGGAAATCGGAGCCTGGAGAGATTCGACGCTTGTTGGTCACTATGGTTCGGGTATTTACGACGGTGAACGCTACGGCGGTTATTATACACAGGATGAAGTGCGCGAAATCGTTGCTTATGCGCAGAAGAAACAGGTTACGATTATACCCGAAATTGAACTCCCGGGCCATGCTTCGGCTGCATTGGCAGCTTATCCAGAGTTAGGATGCCTGGAAAATAAAGATTATAAAGTTCAAACAACCTGGGGAGTATTTGAAGACATTTATTGTCCTAGTGAAGAGACCTTCACCTTTCTTGAGAATGTACTTACGGAAGTTATGGAATTGTTTCCCAGTGAATACATCCATATCGGCGGGGACGAAGCACCCAAAACCCAGTGGGAAAACAGCGAGCTCGCCCAACGGGTTATCGAACGTGAGGGACTGGAAGATGAACACGAACTTCAAAGCTATTTTATTACCCGTATTGAGGAATTTTTAAACGAACATGGACGACAAATTATCGGTTGGGATGAAATACTGGAAGGCGGCTTAGCACCAAACGCAACGGTAATGAGCTGGCGCGGTATCCAAGGGGGAATTGAAGCAGCTAAACAACATCATGATGTGGTTATGACACCGGGATCACACCTCTATCTGGACCATTATCAGGCTACTCCCGATTCTGAGCCACTGGCTATCGGTGGGTTTACCACATTAGAAAAAACATACTCTTATGAACCCATACCGGAAGAACTTACAGAGGAAGAAGCAAAGTATATTTTAGGAGCTCAGGGAAATGTATGGACGGAATACATGCACTCTTCGGAAAAAGTTGAATATATGGCGTACCCTCGCGCATCGGCACTGGCGGAGGTTAACTGGTCTCCCAGAGAAAAAAGGAACTGGGAAAATTTCTGGCAACGATTACAAACACAATTTAATCGTTATGAAATACTAGGTATCAATGCAGCAGAACATTATCGCGGGAAACAACCCGAACTGGAAAATCCGGAAAAATAATTCTATTATTCTATAAGAAGCATTTTGAGATCTTTATGCTATACTGATCCTCTTTCAGTATCTACAGAAAGGGCTTTAGATGCTCTCTATATTACGTTGGTTTTAAAATCCTGAATGAGTTATTTAGGATGACACAAGGTTTCGTAAAGATCTCAACAAAATACATAGGCGGGGAACAAATCATTATGACAAACTTACTTACTACATTAAAGAATTTTCTTTTGAGTGGGATTATTCTCCTGCTTTTAGCCAATTTTAATATCGGTACAGCCCATTCTATTCAGGAGCATGCAGCCATTGCAGACAACGGAATTTCCCCAACCATTGATGATACCATCTCCACCCACCCCAAATACAGTCAAGCCCTGACGGAACTCATTGATATTTTTCAAAAAGAAGAATATCAAACTGCTCATTTGTTTCAGGATGAGCGTTTTGAAATTTATGAAGAAATTGATCAGCGATTTAAACGGTCCGCAGAACGTAAATCTATAAATTTAGAAGAATACAAACAGATTCTGGGCTTTGAAGAAAAGAAAAGACGGGCTGTAGACTTTATGCAAGAACATTCCGATCAGCTGCAAAAGGCCGAACAACAATACGGTATTCCCAAATATATTATTACTGCTATTATCGGTATTGAATCAGATTTCGGTAAGAATATTGGCAGTTATAACCCCTTTAACGCCTATGTATCTATGTATGCTGTGGGCTATCGCGCCGATTTTGCAAAAGCCCAGCTAATTGAGCTCCTTGACTTTACAAAACGTCACAATATTGATGTCTTTGACCTTAAATCCAGTTATGCGGGAGCAATGTCCTCTGCCCAATTCATACCCTACTCTTTAAACAAGTGGTTTGTTGGGGACGACATTTTTGACATGGATAATAATATCATGTCGGTTGCTAATTATCTGGCACATTTTCAAAAGCGAACGAATGATCTGCGAACTTCCGTGTTACGATATAACCCCAGCGGTCTTTATGCAGATGCCGTACTGGCGTTAGCCAATGAAATTGAAAAGAACCAAATGTCTGCTGCTGCAAGATAGCAATAAAAAAAGAGGAGCCTTTTTAGATCAGCTCCTCTATGATACTATAAGATGATGATAACGGCAATTTAATTAGTACACCTCGTAACTTTCTATTCCTCTCTCGGTAATCGTAATCAGTTGTTTAAAATCTTTCGTCGGATAATATCCTTTACTGCCAAGTATCCCCCCGATATCTTTTTCCGGCGGTGTTAAAGTAAAGTTCGTAATTGCAGAAGCCCCGGTAAGATTATATACATATACATTTTCCTTCCCGGATAACAATCGCCTCATCTTTACGATAAGAAAACGATCGTTTATCTCGTAACTTGCTAATCGTCCACTCGGTGACTCACTGAATAACGTAGTCAAATCTTCTTTGTCTACTATTGCGATACCTTTAAAACCGACCAAAGTAAGCTTATCACCGGATTCGTGTATATATTTTATCTCTCCTATCTCATAGTCTTCATAAGAAGAGTCGGCTAAGATAGTTCCATCGTCCAAGCTGAATTTGTATAAGGATTCTCCACCTGCTGCCCAAGCTTTATTTTCTTCATATACAACATTGGTTACATGATTTTTAAAAGGCTCACTAAGCTGCCAGTTAAGTGTTCCATCTTCTTGATTAAAAGTATAAAACCCTAAATCCTTCACTCCGCCTAAAATATTTGAAACATTCCCTGACATTGTATCAGGTAATTGGGAGGACAGGCGTACGATTACGTTATCATCCCGCAGTAAGATATCCCGAATATCTGTGGTTTTTTCAAGTTCAATATCCCACAGTACTTCTCCTGTTGCATAGTCAAACTTCTGAAGCTGCTTGTCAGGCAAACCTACCGCTTTTACATTTTTGGGATTTACAGCATACAAATATTCCCCATCAAGTTGAGGAGCTGCTGTTTCTATCGTTTCCATTAGATTATAGTCGCCGGTAAAGCTGGCTAACTTGGTATTCCCTTCAAGTGATCCGTCGCGTGTGCCCCAAATACGCTTACCATCCGAAAAGTCAAATATTTCCATCGGTCCACCGTTAAAATTCAAATGGACTTTGTCATTTTCGACCGCAATGCTTTTCACCTGCTCACTGCGTCCCTGATATTCCGATTTCCAAGCCAAGTCCCCGGTATTTGCATCCACAAGGATAAGTTGTTTTAACTCCTGCTGTTCATTCGCATTTTCAAGTACATCACGAAGACCCGATATACTGCTTGCAATTAAAAACTGATTGCTCTGTGACAGATAGTTCACTGCTGCGATACCAGTACCAGCCATCGCTTCATTTTCCCAAAGTACTTCTCCTGTCTCATGATTAATTAGATAGAGTTTCTCAACGGTACGAAATAGAAACGCATCCTTTTCCGGTACTTCATGGATCATGCTTTGAATTAACCTTGTTTGGAGGCCAACAGCAGACATACCTTTGGCTCCCAAACTACCTCCCATTATTTCATTAATAGCGATATTCGCAATATCCTTGTATTTATCCAGATTCCAGACATATGAAGTAGAAGACCATTTTTCTTCGCCTGTTTTGAGGTCATAACTTTGCACCTGATCTCCTTTCTCTACCTGGTTAAACAGCAGTATTGTCCCCAATTGAGGCAGTTCCTTGTGAAAATATTTGATGTTCACCCGCTGGCTCACTAGCAGGTCTTCTTTAACCTGTTCTTTAAAATCACGGCCAATCTCTGAGAAAAATCCTCCCCTTTCGCGGATATCGTCTACTACAATACGTCCGTCATTGCCATCCAATAATACCATATCCTCCTTGCTCTGAACAATAAGATAATCGGATTGCGTAGGTTCTGCACTGTTGTAATTTTCCCAATTCAAGTTATAGGTCCATCCTCTGGGTATCGTAGCCTCATTTGTGGATGCACAGTTTTGTAATAGCAGCGTTAAACACACCAATATGATCCCTTTAAAACAGCTTCTCTTATTCATTGTCATAGTCATTTTACTCCTTGTATAAATTTTAAATATTAATCAGTATTTAATACGATAAATGACTATCCAAATGGGTCATAAGAATAAAAAAGGCTCACTCCCGAAATAGAGAGTGAGCCTTTTAATAATTACAGTGCGGTTATTCCCGCAAGGCGTTAAAGGAATGGCGCAATTTACATCATGCCGCCCATTCCGCCCATGCCTCCGGGCATACCGCCGCCCATTCCGCCGGGCATACCGCCGCCGCCAGGGCCGCCATTATCATCGTCATCATCGCCTTTAGTAGGCTTATCAGAGATGAGGGCTTCGGTTGTCAGCATAAGGCCGGCAACAGAAGCGGCATTTTCAAGCGCCGTACGTGTAACTTTTGTAGGATCGATTACACCAGCTTCGATAAGATCTTCATACTGCTCGGTTCGAGCGTTGTATCCAAAGCCACCTTCGCCTTCAAGGACTTTCTGTACAACAATTGAACCTTCAGCACCAGCGTTATTGGCAATAATTCGAAGCGGCTCTTCAAGCGCACGACGAACTATATTAAAACCAACTTTCTGATCAGGTACTTCAGCTTCTAACTTATCCAGTGCTTTTCGAGCACGAAGCAGCGCAACGCCACCACCAGCTACAATGCCTTCTTCAACTGCGGCACGGGTAGCGTGCAGGGCATCTTCAACACGAGCTTTCTTCTCTTTCATTTCAACTTCAGAAGCAGCGCCAATATTCAGTACGGCTACACCGCCACTGAGCTTAGCCAAGCGTTCCTGAAGTTTTTCACGATCGTAATCAGAAGAAGTATTTTCAATCTGACCTTTAATCTGATTTACACGACCTTTGATGTCGTTGTCATCTCCTTTTCCACCAACAACGGTCGTATCGTCTTTGGTGATGTTTACACGGTCAGCTGTACCCAAGAAGTCGAGTGTAGCATTTTCAAGCTTATAACCACGCTCTTCAGATATAACCGTACCGCCGGTCAGGATAGCGATGTCTTCCAACATCTGCTTGCGTCGGTCACCAAATCCAGGGGCCTTAACAGCAGCAATCTTGAGAGAACCGCGGAGTTTATTAACAACCAGAGTAGCCAGTGCTTCGCCTTCAATATCTTCAGCGATAATCAACAGCGGCTTGCTGGTTTGAATGACTTTTTCCAGAATAGGAAGCAGATCTTTCATATTACTGATCTTACTGTCGAAGATCAGGATATAAGGCTCTTCCATTTCAGCAACCATATTTTCGGAATCAGTCACGAAGTAAGGTGACAGATATCCGCGGTCGAACTGCATACCTTCAACCGTTTCAAGATAGGTTTCAG
>CAYXVW010000088.1:0-9747 GCA_964468695.1 uncultured Balneolaceae bacterium
GCCCGGTTTTGATAAACCCTTGCCTTGCTATTGATATCATTTATAACGATATCCAAATCCCCGTCGTTATCCAGATCGACTTGTACCGCACCATATGAGTACGAAGGTTCCGTAAATCCCCACTCACCTGAAACATCTCCAAAGGTTAGATTTCCCTTATTTTTAAACAGGTAATTTGGAGGGGCATATCCTTGCAACTCGTCCATCAGATCATAGGCAATCTGTTCCCTGGAGCTATCACTGCCAAACATCGTTGAACGATTTATACTTGTCAGGTAATCGTAATTATTGACTGCTTTTGGATATCCATTCGTTATCATAATGTCTTTTAAGCCATCATTATCATAATCGCCAAATAAGGCAGACCAGCTCCAATCGGTTGCATCCACTCCGGCCAACTGACTTATTTCACTGAAACGAATATTCCCCTCCCTGTCCATTCCATTGCTTAACTGCAGGGTATTCAATGTATACTGCTGCTGATACCCTCTTTCCCTTAGCCTCTGCAGGTAATCGTAGCTGACCGACCCGGTAACTTGTTTTTTCTCTTCCAGTGAAGGAGGAAGCATATCCACCTGCAGTACATCGGGCCACCCATCGTTATTAAAATCCGCCACATCCGCGCCCATACCGGCATAACTGGTGTACTTAAAATAGATATGGGATCGGTCTGAAAAGGTACCATCTCCATTATTGATATACAGCAAGTCATCGGTTTGTACATCATTAGAAACATAAATATCGGGCCAGCCATCACGATTGATATCTGATATTACAAGTCCCAAACTATATCCTTCCTTAAGAATGCCGGCCGGTTCCGATACGTCTTCAAAAGTTCCGTTGCCATTATTGCGATACAGCGCATCTGCACTTTTAGAAGTCCCGTCGTTTACTTCCGCACGGAGCCCGGTTTGATTATCACGGGCAAAAGAACCGCCAAAATTGTTCATTAAATATACATCCAGATCTCCGTCTTTATCATAGTCAAAAAAGGCAGCATGGGTAGTATATCCGGTATCCGCCAGGCCGTATTTTTGGGCAGACTCAGTAAAGGTGGTGTCCCCATTATTGATAAATAAAAGATTTTCCTGTTCTTCCGGAGTAGAGTTTTCAGATCCCGTCACCGATACATAGATATCCAGATAACCATCATGATTGATATCGACCATTGAAACACCGCCGGCCCAGCTATCTGTACCCGTTCCCGAGAACTCAGTAATATCCTCGAACTCAAAATTACCTTTATTAAGATACAAGCGACTGGAAACCATGTTACCCGAAAAGTATAAATCGGTCAGCCCGTCGTTATTAATGTCACCGGCCGCAACCCCGCCCCCATTATAGATATAGGGAAACTCTATAATATTAAACTGACGATCGTAGCTAATATCATTAGAGAATGAAATATTGGTTTGAGAAGAAGGCAGCTTTTCAAACAGGTATTCTGTTTTATCATCATCAAAAAGACGACAGCCTGTTGCAGCCAAAACAACAATAACCAACAAAAAATAGCACTTTAGAAGGTCATCGATCATTACATACCCATACTTTGTTGATTTTTCAGAATTTACCCTGAAATAATAGAAGAAAAAATCAGCACCATCCAAAATAAAATAGAGAATGCCTTGCCAGCCATACAGCCGACCCGGCATTCTCTATCTATATGCGAGTGGGAGATCCTAAGTAACCCAACCGTTAACTAATTACTACTAATATCCCGGATTTTGATCCTCCTGACTTATTTCGGTATTGGCATTAATCTCGCCCTGTGGAATAGGAAACACCTCGTGCTTACCCGTCTGGAAGGTTTCAAGCTCTTCAGCAGCTAATCCCCAGCGTACCAGGTCAAAGAATCGGGTTTGTTCGCCCGAAAGTTCAACACGACGCTCATGGATCAAATATTCCATAGCTTCTGATTGTGAGGTGGTTACACGGTCAGGCAAGATAGTGCCCGAAGGATCCGCCCGGCGGCGCACCTGGTTAATATAATCAACGCCATCAGCCACATCTCCCTGCTGGATTTTAGCTTCAGCCATCATCAGCAGAACATCGGCATATCGAATGACATCCATATTGGCATCAGATTCGCTTTGCTCCGCTTCATCGGTCTTTTGGTATTTTTTCCATGCCCAACCGTCTTCTTCAAAAGGATAGGGATCGCCCTGGTAGGTACTGTTCGGACCGAAATAGAAAGCTTCTAACCGGGGATCATCTTCTTCATAGGCATCAATAAGGTCACTGGCCGGCACGGCATTATAAAAAGCGAAACCGTTCACTCCATATTCCTGGGGACGTATTGATGTTTCATTTAAACCGGTTCCATCCGTTGACCAACCAAAACCGGTGCCTGCTGCAAATTGAACCTCGAAAACAGCTTCATCATTATTATCCACTTCGGGAGCATGATTTGACCGCATCGCGGCAACAGGATCTCCCCCGAATTCCTCGGCCTGAATCAGGTGATAAACGTCAGAATCAATCACAGCCTGAAACTGCTCCTCGGCATCGGCCCATTCCTCCTGGTATAAATGTGCTTTACCTAACAGGGCCCTCGCCGCACCAGAAGTGGCTCTTCCAACGTCAGCCTCACTATATCCTCCTTTCTGGGGAAGATCGGGAAAGGCCGCGGAAAGATCACTTTCGACCTGGTTCCATATTTCTTCAGGAGAAGAACGGGGAATATTGATCTCCTCAAGATTTTCAACCGTGCGTAACGGTCCGCCGCCATAGATAGCATTGATGTAAAAATACCCCAATCCGCGTAAGAAGCGGGCTTCAGCTATTACCCGGCTCTGTAATGATCCATCAATATTTTCCATTTCGGAAACATTCATTATCGTAGAATTTGCTTTGGAAATCATGTCATACAAATTACTCCACGGGGTTGTGATATGGGTATTCCCGGATGAAGTATAAGTATGATTGAGCAATTCCAGCGGAGGACCTTGAGTATTTGCCGTAGTGCCCACTTCTTCACCGGCAAAATCCAGCAGGAAGAAAATACTTCTTCCCCACAAGCCGTGGGCTTGTAACATGGCATACGCAGAATTAACTGAAGCCACGGCATCTTCCGGTGTCTGGTAAAATGAATCTGAATTTACGCTATTTTTATTGGTTGTTTCTAAAAAGCTATCTGTGCAGCTTACATAGAGCAAAGCTAACAAGCTTAACGAAAATGCTATATAAATTAATCGCTTCATGATAGTAGAACTTTTGTATTAATTTTCGTCTTAAAATCCGAGTTGTACACCCATTAAGAATGCCCGTGGCTGTGGATACACAAATCGGTCTAAGCCTGCATCCCGAGCGGTACCTGAAGACAGAGAGCCGATTTCAGGCTCAAGTCCACTATAACCCGTGAGTGTAAGCAGATTTCTGGCCGTTCCGTATACCCGGAAACGACTAATACCTGCCCGATTCACAAATTCCTGATTAAAGGTGTAGCCAACCGTCATGTTTTTTATCCTCAAATAAGATCCATCTTCGACATAACGGTCTGAGCTTCTGGAAATGTTTGAATTGGGATCATTCGGCGTTGCCCGTGGTATATCCGTTGAGGTATTTTCCGGCGTCCAACGGTCAAGAGCAGCTGCCCCCTGGTTAAAGTTTTGGCGCAGATCCTCTAACCATTTGGTTGCTCCGTTATAAATATCGTTGCCGTAATTCCCTTGCAGAAATAAGCTGAAATCAAAGCTCTTGTAGGATAAATCCGCTGTAAAACCATAATTAAAATCAGGGATCGGACTACCAATGACCGTTTTATCAGCATCGTTTATAACTCCGTCCCCATTAAGGTCTTTGAATCGGATATCTCCCGGAGCAGTATATTGACTTGCGGTTACTTCATCACGACCTTCGTCGGGATTCTGGTTCTGAGTAGCATGGCTATAAACCTCATCCCAATTCTGAAAAAGGCCGTCGGTTTCATACCCGTAAAACTGTCCGACCGGTTCACCAACCCTGGTAATAGAAACACCGGTCAGGTCATCGGCAATATTACCTTCGATAATCTCTACCTGATCGTTGGCTCCCAGGCTTTTTACCTCATTGTTAACCGTGGTAAAGTTACCGGAGAGGTTCACGCTCAGATCTCCGAAGGTCTGCTGATAGGCTGCAGAAAACTCTATCCCATCATTTTCAACCGTTCCGGCATTGATAAACGGGGCATTTAATCCCACAGAAGCCGGTACCTGAGCAGGCCAGAGGAGATCTTCTGTCCGACGATTGTAATAGTCGACGTCCAGAGATAACATGTCATCAAACAGACCAATCTCTACTCCAATATCTGTCTGGGCTGAGGTTTCCCAGGTAATCTCTCGATTGGCCATATCCTGTTGACCGATACCCTGTTCATTGCTTCCGCCAAATACATAATAATAATTGGTATTCAGGTTTACCGTAGTTGGATAATTTGAGAGTACAGACTGATTTCCTAACTCCCCATAGCCGGCACGAATTTTCAGATTGCTTATTATATCGGAGTCAGCCAGGAACGGCTCTTCACTTATCCTCCACCCTACCGAAGCCGATGGAAATATACCTACCGGATCGGTACTGTTGAATAACTTGGATGATTCATCGCGCCGGATATTACCAGTAAACAGATATTTATTGTTATAGTCGTATGTAATGCGACCGAATAACGACCGAAGAGTATTTTTCTGGGTTCCGCTATCCACATTTAATGAAGAGGAAGCGGCCCCAAGTGATTCTACATTGGTGGGTAGATCAAGTCCGCTTCCATTTACGAAATCATAAGTAAAAGACTGTGCGGAAAATCCTGCCAGCACGCTGAAGCTATGGTCACCTATTGAGTTATCATAAGTCAGCGTTTGTTCGATCAGCGGATTCATATTTTGGCTGCGCGTCTGGTTTAACGAAGAACGCACGGTCAGCCTTCGTGTATTTTCGTACACATCATTATATGTTCTGGAATCAGAATACCTAAAATCGAGTCCCAGCTGCAATTTATAAGTAAAGTTTTGCAGGAAATCGATTTCTCCATATACCGAACTGACTACCGAATACCTGTCAATGGTGTCATCAATCAAGTGGGCGGTCGCAATCGGATTTGAAGCATCTTGTCCGTCCGCGGTAACCGGCCAGCCGAAACCTCCTAAAAAGGAATCATCGTAAACGGGAACGGTAGGCGCCTGTTTCATAGCATGCTCAAGCGATCGACGTCCCCCGCTTTGATCATTTTGACCGATGTCGCTCCTGCTCATCAGGACAGATCCGCCGAAATCAATATTGTCATTCACAGAGAATTGATAATTCCCGCGAAGCGAATAGCGCTGAAATTCACTTCCTACCATCGTCCCGGTCTCATCGAAGTATCCCAAACCAATGCTATAAGTAGAGTTTTCGCCCCCTCCGGAAATATCTAAATTATAGTTCTGCATCGGGGCGGCTCTGAACAGCTCCTGCTGCCAGTCCGTATTGTGGGGCGGACGGTCCCCGCCTTCAAAGTTAGCCGGAAGCTCACCACTGTTAGGCCCCGAGCGCAGATCTCTCAGATATTCCGCGTACTGATCGGCATTGAGCACATCATAAAATTCTGTTTGGGCCTGGGTACCGAAAGAACCTTCAAAATTAACCTGTACCGGTCCCTCAGTCCCTCCTTTCGTGGTAATGAGAACAACCCCGCCAGATGCCCGCGAGCCGTAAATAGCAGCAGCAGACGCATCCTTCAGGATATCTATGGACTCAATATCATTGGGATTTAAACTGTTCAGTACACCCGTACCCAGCTGCCCGGTCGCATTATCCTGGATAGGCACCCCGTCAATAACATAGAGTGGAGACTCAGAATTGATAGTTCCAATACCGCGAACATTGATATTGATACCTCCTCCCGGTTTACCTCCACCGGTTTGAACAACCTGTACACCCGATACCCGGCCTTGCAGGGATTGTTCTATGGAACTTTGTCCGGCTGCATTGATATCTTCAGTATTCAAGCTGCTCACAGAACCCGTAACGCTACCGCGGGTCTGGCTTCCGTAACCAACAACGACCATTTCATCCATGGCCATAGCCACCGGCTGTAGCGTAAAATCTATCGTTACTGTTTCCTGCCCCTCTTCTATGGTCACTTCCCGGGTACTTTCCTGGTATCCTATAAAGGAAGCCACAAAGGTATAGGTCCCCGGCTCTATGCCTGTAATACTATACTGTCCTTCTGCATCCGTTGAAGCGCCCTGGGTTGTACCAGAAATAGAAACATTTGCTCCAGGCAATACTTCTCCCGTTTCACTGTCGGTAATAGTTCCTGATACCGTGGTCTGGAGCACCCGCTCCATCTCTGTTTTTTCCTTAAGCACCACATATCCTCCTTTTAAGGGGAGGTACTCAACCTGTGATCCGGTAAAGATTTCTGCCAATGCTCTGTTCAGGGAGACATCAGTCAAATTAACTGACAAACTCTCCATTCCTTCTATTACATTGGGTTGATATGAAAAGGTAACAGAAAGCTGCTCTTCTATTTCTGTCAATACTCCTTTCATTGACATGTTCCGGACCTCAATACTTACTTTCTGAGACATAAAAGCCGGCGTTTCGGATTGCTCCACCGAAGTGCCCATATTCGAATTAACTAACAAATCCGATACTTTTTGAGCATGCGCCCCGGAACATAGAAAAATAACCATGCCAAAAAGCAAGAGTGTTATGTATCCATGTTATCCCTTTTTTATCATAATTCCTCCTAATTATTATATGCAGATAGATTATTAACGATATTGAGACAATGTTTTTTAATCTATGGCTAATTGTAACAGCCAGTGACAAATGATTATGTTGCTCTCAATTACAATTGCATTTCCTCCTCGCTCAGTACATGCAAAATCTCATGATCCTTTTGCATTATTATCGAAGTTCTATATACATAAACGCATGAAAACCAAAGTACCATGACAATATTTTTACTTTTTTTACAAAAAATTTTCAATAGAAAGGCAAACTCATGCAATAATATCGGTGTACAAATAAAATTAATAAATATAAAAGCATGCAAGAGAAGGGGTTAACTGAATATTGACATCCAGCATACCATCAAAAAATATGAATATAGGATAAGACAGATAAGCCATTATCTCCACAACAGGAATAAGTATTATTGATATACTTCTTATTATTCCTGTGGCATGAAATAGATTAAAGAATCTCTCTGTTCATATTCCAGATCCAGGGCAACCGAAAGCACATCGAGTACTTTGGAAAGCGACTCTTTCTCGAAGGAAGCCGTCAGTTTACGATCAAAGAGACTGGAATCGGCCACTTCAAAATCCCGATCATAGTATAGTTCTAACTTATTAAGCACTACGTTTAATGGGGTCCCCTCGAAAATCAAGTCTCCATTTATCCAGCCCAGATGGTGATTCAGAGTTACGGCCTTAGGAGCTGTAGGGGCACTTCCGGATGCCACCAATGTATGCTCTCCCTTTTCCAGTATCACTTCACTGGGAGAAGCTCCATCCCCATTTATTGAAGAATCAGCATTCGTATCTTTTGGCTGGGCTGCTCTTACCGCTACCTTTCCATCCTCTACGACCACCTCAACTTTATTATAATCGGCATAAGCATTTACATTAAATTTTGTGCCCAGAACCTGTACGGTAGCTTCTTTAGTATGCACCAAAAATGGCTTGCTCTCCTTACGGGCAACACTAAAAAAGGCTTCTCCTTCCAATTCCACCTCCCGGCTTTCCGCATTAAAAGATTCCGGGAATCGTATTGAACTCGAGGCATTCAAAACTACACTGGTACCGTCTTCCAAAGTCAGGTGCGTGTGTTCGCCCCGATCGGAAACGATCTCGTTCATATTCGGACTGGTGTTCTCCTCCACTCCAATCCCGTAATTATAAAGAAGATACGTTACCGACAGGATTAAAAGACAGGCTGCAGCAATACGACCAAACCACCTTTTGGAATACTTTTTATCCGGTGAAACAGTATCCCTGCTATCTTCTTCACTTGTTCTCCTTTCTTTAAAATTATCTAACCGGTGAAGCTTAAAATTACGGGAAGCAGAAACTCTCTGTGATATTTTCTTCCAGACTTCATCCTCATTCTGTTCAAACTTCACATCTCCTGACAGTTCCCATGCCTGCCGCAACTCTTTCAATTCATTTTTATGCTCCGGATTTTCTTCAACCCACTTCTCCACCTTCCGGCGTTCCTCGACAGAACACTCCCCGGTAATGACACGTATTAATTTTTTTTCGTCTATCGGCTCTTCCATTTCTGCAGTCTAAATAATAATCTTAAAACAATCTTCAACTATGTAACGAATGGAAGCGGTGCTCCCACTACAAAGAAAGTATTTAAAATTTCCAGACAACATTTCCTTTTCACTTGGTCTGTTTTCGACCTTATAAAATCACTGATCCTTGTATATCCGGAGAGAATATCAAACAAAGAAAGAGTTTATAACAGAACGTGGCAGCCTGAAGAATAAAGAAAATATCTATTCAGCAGAATAATGGTTCAACTTATTTTCTCCATTAACCCGGATCCTACCAACCGGATTACTAAAAAAATGGCCGTATCCATTTACTGAAGGAGAGGATACGGCCCTGACTAAAATTTAGTCGTTTTCGGAAAAGGCGGAATCAAAGGCAGCTTCGGCGGGAGGGAAATCGATATTTTTAACATATCGGCAAGACTCCTCGGCACCGAACTCACGATCCATGCCACTGTCTTCCCACTCAACGGAAAGCGGTCCGTCATACTGAATGCGGTTCAGTGCGCGAACCACCCGCTCAAAGTCGATACTTCCCCGACCGATAGAGACAAAATCCCAGTAGCGGTCAACATCGCCAAACTCCAGGTGTCCGCCAAAGACTCCCGAACGGCGGGTTTCGGTAGACCACCACACGTCTTTCATGTGTGCGTGATAAATGCGGTCACTGAATTCCCGGATAAATTGAATATAGTCTACCCCCTGGTAGCCCATATGGCTCGGATCGTAGTTAAATCCAAAAGCTTTTCTGCCATCGAGCGCTTCAATAGCCCGCTCCGCCGTTACAATATCAAAGGCTATTTCGGTGGGATGCACTTCAAGGCCAAACCGAACGCCTACCTCATCAAATACATCGAGGATGGGATTCCAGCGGTTGGCAAAATCTTCGAATCCTTCGTCAATCAATCCCGGCGTATTCGGAGGGAAAGAATACATCTTCGACCAGATAGAGCTGCCGGTAAAGCCATTCACCACATCAACCCCCAGTTTGGCGGCCGCCCTGGCGGTATCCTTGATCTCCTCTGCAGCCCGCTGGCGTACCTGTTCGGGCTCACCGTCACCCCAGATACGGCCCGGTAAAATTTCTTTGTGTCGCTTATCGATGGGATCGCAAACTGCCTGCCCCACCAGGTGATTACTGACAGACCATACCTTCAGATCATACTTGGCGAGCAACTCTTTACGCTGCTCGCAATAGCCATCTTCGCTAAGGGCTTTTTGAACATTAAAATGATCTCCCCAACAGGCAAGCTCCAATCCGTCGTACCCCCAGGAGGATGCCTTTTCTGCTATAGTTTCCAATGATAAGTCAGCCCACTGACCAGTGAATAAAGTTACAGGACGTGCCATAATTTTGAACGGTTTAGTTTAATATTTTCTTTTCATATCGAGCTTGTTTAGTCTCGTTTATTTACGATAAAATGTCAAAAAAGAATCTTAATTGTTAACATAACTTTTTTTGGCATGAGTTTGACATAATAGTATAATTCTGAACGACCGCTCTG
>CAYXVW010000089.1:0-9718 GCA_964468695.1 uncultured Balneolaceae bacterium
TTTCATGCTTGATTTCTTCGTCGCTTTTTATGCGTCCTTCCTCCGTATCTATCAGGAGCATGCGTCCTGGCTGCAGCCGATCTTTGTACACCACATCTTCTGGTGGAATATCAAGCACGCCTACCTCGGAAGAAAGAACAACCATGTCATCGCTGGTCACATAGTACCGGGAGGGACGAAGTCCGTTACGATCCAGTGTAGCCCCTACAATTTTTCCATCTGTGAATGCAATAGAAGCGGGACCATCCCACGGTTCCATAAGGCAGCTGTGGTATTCATAAAAAGCTTTCATTTCATCGTCCATGCTTTCATGCTTTTCCCAGGGTTCGGGAATCATCATCATCATGGCATGAGGCAGAGAACGTCCGCTTAACAAAAGAAACTCCAGGCAGTTGTCAAATTTTGCCGAGTCACTGCCGTCTTCCTGGATAATAGGTGTAATCTCATCCAGATCTTCATCAAAAAGATCGGTAGAGAGCTGAGCCTCGCGGGCGTGCATCCAGTTTTGATTCCCTCTTAAAGTGTTAATTTCGCCGTTATGAATAAGATAGCGGAAGGGATGAGCCAGCTTCCAGTTGGGAAATGTATTGGTGCTGAAACGGGAGTGTACCAATGCGAGTGCCGACTCCATACGCGGATCGGATAAATCCGGATAGAAAGCTTTCAGCTGAGTAGAAGTCAGCATCCCTTTATAGATAAGGGTGCGTGAAGAGAGACTCGGAAGATATACGAAATCTTTTTGATTGAGATCACTCTCTTCAATTCTCTTGGATATTTTACGGCGAATGACATAAAGCTTCCGCTCAAAATCCAGCTGAGTTTCGATATCCGGGTTTCGACCGATAAACAACTGTCGGACCGATGGTTCAGAATCTTTAGCAGACTGACCCAGATAAAAGTTGTCAGTGGGAACCTTGCGCCATCCAAGTACTTCTTGTCCCTCTTTATGGACAATATCTTCAATTACTTCTTCGCAGGCCAGGCGGTCTTCTCGTTCTTGTGGAAGGAAAACCATACCTACCCCGTATTGGCCGCGGCCCGGCAGGTCAATACCTAATCCACGGCAGGATTCAGATAGAAATTTGTGTGGTATTTGTATTAGAATTCCGGCACCGTCTCCGGTATTGCTTTCACTTCCGGTAGCTCCCCGGTGGTCAAGATTGTGCAGCACGGTAAGTGCCTGGTTTATAATCTTGTGCGATTCTTTACCCTTAAAATTTACTACAAATCCTATGCCGCATGCGTCATGTTCGTGGCGGGATTGATATAAACCCTGATCTTGAAACATGTTATGTCTAATTTAGTTTGTTTTGATGGAGGTGAAATGATCGATTGCTAAAAAATATCTCTTAAGTCAGCGATTTTGCTGTTTTGACAATATCACTTAGGACGCCCGCAGCCGTCACTTCCTTACCTGCTCCGGGACCTTGGATAATTAAAGGTGTTTTGTTATAAAAATCAGAAATAATTTGAATTAGGTTATCAGTGCCTTGAAGTTGTCCGATAGGAGAACCTACCGGTACTTTTTGAACGCCTATTGAGATGGTGCCATCAATCAACCGGGCAGTATGGCGGAGTGTTTTATTTTCATCCTGCGCTTCTTGCATCTGCTGTTCCCAGTGTTGATCATATTCTGCTAATCGGTTTAGGAATGTTTCTCGGTCAACATTCGATAGTTCGTCAGGTATAAGTGACTCAACCTGTAATTCATTGCGTTCGATTTTATATCCAAGGGTTCGGGCCAGCGTCAGAAACTTTCTAGCCACATCTTCCCCGGAAAGGTCGTCACGGGGATCAGGCTCTGCATAACCGAGTTCGCGTGCCCGGACAGTAGCTTTACTAAACGGCATGCCCTCTTCCAGCTGATTAAAAAGATAAGTCATGGTACCTGATGCCACACCCGATATTTCCCGGATCTGATCGCCGCTGTCTAACAATTTCTCAATAGTAGAGATAACGGGCAGTCCGGCTCCGACTGTTGTCTCATATCGAAAATAGGCATTATTTTTCTTTGCCTCAGCCTGTAATTTGTCGAAGAATGATTGTTCAAAAGTATTGGCCAGTTTGCTGGGGGTCACAACATGTATGCCGTGTGCAAAAAGTTGAGGATATAATCTCGCTACTTCTTCACTTCCGGTAGCATCTACAAAAATCAGGTTGTGGCGGAATGGTTGGGTAAGCTTATCCAATAAAATATCCCAGTCGGTTTCTGATGCCTCCGACCAGTCAAGGTCAGAATTAATATTCAGACCCCGGTCATCCCACAGGGCATATCGGCTGTTGCAGCTTCCCAGTAAGCGGAACTGATGCTTATCAGTATCCATAGCTTGTAGCTTGTTAAGCAGCGTTTGTCCAACAGCTCCGGTACCGGCAATAAAGAGATCAATCGTTGTTCGATGATGCTGCAGGTAATCATTCAGTAAACGGGCGGCGCGACGAGCTTCGTCCTCTTCAAACAGGAAAGAAATGAAACGCTCATCTCTGTTTCTGTTAATATGAAGCGGGCGCAGATCCTTGGAAGCTAAAAGATTCCAAATTCGCTCGGTCAGCTGTTCATCCTGAAAGTGATTGCTGAATTTTTTAACCTTATAAATGTCTTTCTTCGGCTCTAAAGTTACGCCTTGCTTTTCCGCCCATGTTTTGAGCCGGTCTTTATGTTTTTCATACAGCGATTGACGCAGTAAGAAACGTGTCGGTTCAAATGCGGAATTCCGAGTATAAGAAAGTGCTTCGGAGTCGGGCTCTTCCTGCAGCCACTGTTCCAGTTTTTTCAGCAAGTCATAGCTATACTGGTCATCAACCTGCAGGCGAACAAAAGGTCCCGTCACGGTAATTGTTTTAAAAGAACCATTAGATTTGTGCGTAGCATTAATACGAGTTCCCGGATGAGACGGATTATAACTGTTTTTAACAAGAATTGAGGTATCCTTGTCATTTAAAGGGCGAATGGTTTTGGGATGGATCACCTTAGCTCCATGAGCCGACAATTCACCAATATCAGTAAAGCTGAGCTCATCAATAGGTTCGGCAGTAGGGACCCATCGCGGGTCAGCCGTCAGCACTCCATTTACATCGGTCCATATTTCCAGATGATCTGCATCAAGAGCATCGGCAACAAGTCCGGCCGTATAATCAGATCCCGACCGTCCCAGCGTAGTGATACGCTGTTGCGCATCCGAACCGATGAAACCGGTAACCACCGGAATGGGTCTTGATTCCTGGAGAAATTCACGTACCAGTTTTCGGGTAGAGTCGGCCTGCACGTTTGCCTGTCCAAAGGTGGAGTCTGTTTTAATAAACTGATAAGCCTCAAAAGCTTTACCGGGAAGACCCCTATTAGAAAGAGTAGCGGCAAATATATTTGCAGAAGCGCGTTCGCCAATCGATAAAATACGATCTTTCCACGCCCGAAAGTCAGAAGTTTTCAACTGTACATTATCAATCGTTTGGCGAAGCTCGTCAAAAAGATTAAGCAGTTGTTCGCGGCGGGGATCGGCGGGATCCGCCAACTGATCGTACAGATCCAGATGTTTCTGTTTTAATTTATCGATTTTGCTATCGATAGTCCCGGTATCCTTATCCTCTTCGGTCAATTCAATAAGTGCATCTGTGACCGTTTCGACTGCAGAAACAACTACCACGGGCATTACCGATTTGGCACGGTCGATTACAATTTGGGTGGCCTGCTCAATAAAAGCTTTGTTCTGCAGCGAGGTGCCGCCAAATTTCAGGATATGTCTTGAAGAGGATTTCTTCATTGCTGAGGAAAAATCGTCGATGTTGGTTTTTCAGTTAAAAAGGATGCAAGAATATTATTGAGTTGTTCAAATTCAATAAGAAACGCATCATGTCCGTGTTCCGACTGTATCAGTCGATAGCGGCCATTGGGCAATAAATCAGCCAGTTCTTTCTGCTCCTGTACCGGATAAAGCAAATCAGTATCGATACCGACAACCATAATCGGAATATCAATCTTACCCAGCACTTGTCTATATGTGGAGCGATTCCGAGCGATATCATGCGAATCCATCGCTTCAGTAAGTCGCACGTAAGAAACAGCATCAAAGCGCTCTACCAGTTTCTTGCCTTGGTAGTTCAAATAAGATTCTACCTGGTATTGATCCGTATCCGGCTGGGGTTCTCGGCCAAATTTATTTTCATAATCGGCATCGGTTCTATAGCTGATCATTGCAATCATGCGAGCCAATCCAAGTCCGTTTTTGGGAGGATGTTCCTCCGAATAGTAACCATCTTTCCAGTTGGGATCGTTGTAAATGGCTTGTCGCTGGGCATGGCTAATTCCAATCGCCCACGGGCTGTGTGCTTTCCCCATGCCGATGAGTACGGCCGATTGCGGCCTGTCATCCATAATGCACCATTCCAGGGCCTGCATTCCGCCCATTGAACCACCGATTACCATTTCTATACCGGTAATTTGAAGTTCATCCATTAGTCTTTGCTGCAGTCGAACCATATCTCGTATCGTAATTGTCGGGAAATCCGCCCGATATGGTTCGCCCGTTTCCGGGTTAATACTGGTAGGACCGCTGCTACCGTAACAGCTGCCCAATACATTGGGACAAATAATAAAATGTTGTTGGGGGTCAAGCGTTTTTCCTTTACCCCAAATACCTTTAAACCATTCATCAGCTGCCGTATTACCGGTTAACGCATGGCATACAAGTATAACATTGTTACGGGCTTTATTAAGCTCACCCCAGGTCTGGTAAGCCACTTCCGGTTCGGAAATGGCAGAACCCGATTCGGTAACAAAAGGTTCTTTAAACTTATATTGCTGTATGCCTTTACTCATAACTTTGTATCGCTGTCAGACAGATCTAAGCAGTTCAGTCAATTTAACACATTTTAATTGACGAAATTAATACTGCCTTGAACTGGGACGGGATTTTGTATAATGTCCAAAACCGGACAGTTTTTGAAGGAAATCTCTTTAAGTTGATTTAATTTTTCCTGATCCTTCTCATCTGTTTCAATTTCGGTCGATATTTTAACATTCTTAAAGCCTGCTCTTGCATCGTCTGATAAATTTAGAAATCCTTGCAAATCTAAATCCCCAGTCGCTTGAACCGTAACAGACTTTACCTCTATTCCAAGTGCCAGCGCATGTGCTTTAATCACAATTTCCTGACAGGCAGCTAATGCACCAAGAACGTATTCTACCGGAGTAGCCCCCAGGTTGGTTCCGCCCAGACTTTCTGGTTCATCTGAAATAAAATGGAAGTCACGGATGTTGACTTTTGATTGCAGGCCTTGTTCTAATTTCGATTCGGCTTTAAAGGCTACATCTGCATTTTCGGGATTGCCTTTTATGTCTTTGGCCAGTGTTTGAACTGCCTTAATAATATTGTCATCAAGACTTTCTTTTTCTTTAACTGTGCTCATATAGTTGATAATAAATGTTATATATGGCCCTGCAGGAATTCCTGCAGAGCATATATAGTGTATTGAGTTTTATTTTATTTTTTTGAAGGATTCTTCAAAATCTTCGATGATATCGTCAATATGCTCAATACCAACAGATACCCGGATGAGATCCGGCTTTACTCCGCTGGATGCCTGCTCTTCATCACTCAATTGCTGGTGTGTGGTTGATGCAGGATGGATAACCAGCGTTTTGGCATCTCCAACATTCGCCAGGTGACTGGCAACTTCCACGTTTTCAATGAATGTACGGGCAGGATCAAATCCGCCTTTGACACCGAAGGTGAGTACGGCTCCAAATTTATCTTTGTTTAAATATTTTTTGCCGCGCTCATGATACGGATGATCTTCGAGGCCGGTATAATTGACCCAATCAACAACATCTTGTTCCCGCAGCCATTTAGCCAGTTTTAAAGCGTTTTCGCAATGCCGTTCAGTGCGCAGTGACAGCGTTTCAAGTCCTTGCAACAGCAGGAAGCTGTTAAAAGGCGAGGGAGCCGATCCAAAATCGCGCAGGGCTTCTACACGAGCGCGAATAGCAAACGCAATATTTCCAAACGGTCCATCGGGACCAAAGGTTTCCCAGAAATTAAGTCCGTGATAGGCCGGAGATGGCTCCGTAAAGACGGGAAAATTGCCGTTGCCCCAATCAAAGTTACCGGCATCTACAATTACACCGCCGATACTGGTACCGTGTCCGCCAATCCATTTGGTTGCCGATTCCGTAATAATATTGGCGCCATGTTTTATCGGCTGGCAAATAGCTCCGGCTGCTCCAAAGGTATTATCTACAATCAATGGGATGCCATGCTTTTGAGCAATCTCGGAAAGTCCTTCAAAGTCAGGTACATTTCCCCGGGGATTTCCAATCGACTCTACATAAATACCTTTTGTATTTTCATCAATTTCTGCCTCATAGCTTTCAAGGGTATCTTCCTCAACGAAGTTTACATCGATACCCAAGCGAGGGAGGGTCACTTTAAACTGGTTATAGGTTCCACCGTACAAAAAAGGAGTAGACACGATATTGTCACCAGCCTGGGCAATAGTAGCAATGGTCATAAACTGTGCCGACTGTCCGGAGGCAGTAGCAACTGCGGCGGCACCGCCTTCCAGCGCAGCTATACGTTTTTCAAATACGTCGCTGGTGGGATTCATGATTCGGGTATAAATATTCCCGAACTCTTTTAATGCAAAAAGCGTGGCTGCATGTTCAGTATCATCAAATTCATACGAAGTTGTTTGATAGATAGGAACAGCCCGTGATCCCGTAGTTGGGTCAGGTTCTTGTCCCGCATGTAGTTGCAGCGTCTCAAATTTTAGGTCGCGTTCTTCTTTAGTACTCATGGTGTTATATGTTAAGCGTTAGATGTTGATTCTTCTTTTGGTCGAATGAGAAATTGATGATCTACTTTAATGCAACGATTTTGATAAAGTTCTATACCGGATCCCTTTAGTTTCTCTTCTTCTGCCGGTTGTTCGCCCGTGCCCAGCTGTAACCATATGGCCCGGGGTTTGGGATCCAGTTCCATAGCTTGGTCAACCGCTTTAGGCAGTACGTCCGGAGGTAAAAAGACATCCACTACATCAATAGGAAACGGAATACTTTTGAGATCCGGATAGGATTTTTCGCCCAGAATCTCATCTGCCTTTGGGTTTACCGGCACTATATTATATCCGGCATTTTGGAGGTATCGTCCGACAAACTGACTATCCTTATGAAAGCTGCGGGAAAGTCCGACAATGGCAATTGTCGAGGCCTCCTCCAGCGTCTTTTCGGCACGGTTGGTTTCGGCATTAAGTGCCTCGGTTGCCCGCATTTTTTCATCGTACCAGTTGTTAAAAGTCGTACGCATTACCGCTTGTTTTTAGGTATCAATTTCAAAAATCATTAAACAAAAAAAAGCCCCTTTCGAAATCTGCCGGTAGTCGTCGGTAGAAGATTTCGAAAGAGGCTTAGTTGATTTTACCTTTTATGGTAACCTCTCGCTTATCTTCCTCCGAGCTACCGGAGCAGGATGTAGCACCTAACCTTGGTACTAACGCACCAAGCGGTTGCTAAGGCTTCTTCGGGCCTGATCCCTCAGCCTTTCTTGATAAGATCATTCACTAAATCAAAAAAGCCCTTCGGGATTTTCCGAAGGGCTTTTTAAACTGTCTCAAGAATGAAACAAATTAGTCCTTCGGATGTGTATTAGGCATACATAGCCGTATAATGCACATCCAGCAGGCAATATGTTCAATAATTCGCTTCATGGGTCGCTTTTAATTTCAAGCCTAACATAACTTATTTTCGGAAATCTTACAAATGTAAAGATCAATTGTTCTCTTTGACCGACTCCTTGTTGGATATGCGTTCTGTATCAATGTAGAAGTTGGGATCTATCTTGAAATCTTTTCCTTTGTCGAGCTTTGTTATTTTCCAACGGTTAGATACCGGATAGATAAAATAATAATCTCCTTCACCCGCGGCTATCTTCAGTGGCATATTGAAGTGTGAAATGTCTGCTTCCCACCGGTAGTGCAGACGATTTAGATCATCAATATAGTATTGGAAAACCGGAAGGTTCGCATAATGCAGGTACTGGTCAAACAGATCATCCAGATCTTTACCCGATTGTTCGATGATGTAACGTTCAATTTGATCGGCCGTTACAATCTGGTGACGGAAATCCCAGTTGATTCCCCTGAGAATTTCTTTCCAGGTAGAATCATTGTCTACAATCTGGCGAATGGTATGGAGCATATTATGTCCTTTATAATACATGTCTCCCGACCCCTCATTATTGAGTCCGTATTTACCAGTCACGGGTTCCCGGTTCTCAATGTTAGTGCGCAACCCAATGGTATATTCTCGTGCCGCTTCCTTTCCAAAGCGACATTCGGTATAGATAGATTCCGAATAACTGGTAAAGCCTTCATGGACCCACATATCGGCAATGTCGTTGGTGGTGATATTGTTGCCCCACCATTCATGAGCGGCTTCATGGATAATGATAAAATCCCATTTAAGTCCCCAGCCGGAGCCAGAAAGATCTCTGCCCATATATCCGTTTTGATATTGATTTCCGTAGGCTACCGCACTCTGATGCTCCATGCCCAAGTGAGGCGTTTCTACCAGCTTAAAGCTGTCTTCATAAAAAGGATACGGTCCAAACCAGTCCTCAAAGCAGCGCATCATCGGTTTAACTTGCTGGAATTGTTTCTTTGCTTTGTCGAGATTGTGTTCCAGAACCCAATAGCTAAGGTCGAGCGTGCCGTCTTCGCCGTCAAAGGTATCGTTAAAATTTACGTAATTACCGGCATTAACGGCGATATTGTAGTTGTTAATGGGATTGGAAACGAACCAGTGCCAGGTAGTCATGCCATTATCATGCCGGGTGGTATCACGGAGACGTCCGTTCGATACATTTTTAATTTCATTAGGTACCGTAATATTGATGCTTATGCTATCGGGCTCGGCGGACTGGTGATCTTTATTTGGCCACCAAACGCTGGCACCAAGTCCCTGGTTGGCCGTAGCAATAAACGGATTGCCGAGTGAATCCTGAGCCCATATGAAACCGCCGTCCCACGGGGGATTTTCAGCTACTTTTGGTTTTCCCTGGTAATATACAGAAAGAGTGTAAAGGGAGTCTTTTTGCAGGTTATCAGGCACATCCACGAAATAAGCGTAGCTATTTTCTATGCGCTCATAGGATAATTCTTTCCCGTCCTGTTTGATCTGATCAATTTTCAGCGGGTCCTGCAGATCAACTTGCAGCCGGGCACGTTGACCGGTGACCCGGTAGGTAATCTCGTTGTATCCACTGATGGTAGAATCTTCGGGCATAACGGTGACATTCAGATCATAATAGACGACCTCCCACCAGGCACGCTGGGGTGTGATGGATCCCCGGAGACTGTCGGATTGTGTAGCGAGAACGCCGGAATCCTGTGCGGTAGCGTTAGATACTAGTATCGGGATTAAGAGAAACAAGATAATTGAGGATGCCGATTTTAACGGATTTTTCATATTGCAGTAATGTTGTAGATTGGTCAAAATATTCATCAAATAGTTATCTATGGGAAATAAAAGAGTAATTTTTGAGCCAGATACTGTTTATCATGTCTATAACCATGGCAATGGGGATGATCTGATCTTCAGGGAAGATAGGAGTTTTTCAGGTTGATTCGTTATGCGGTTGAATATCTATAAAAAAGAGCTGATTGGTTACATTTAAATTAGGTCAATCCTCCTGTCCTCCCTGCCTTCGCCGGAACGGAACTACGGCTT
>CAYXVW010000090.1:0-3174 GCA_964468695.1 uncultured Balneolaceae bacterium
GGGGATAATGGGCCGGTACAAATCTTCCCCCGAGAAACAGGTCAATATCTCCGTCATTATCGTAATCAGCAGCTGCCATCGCTCCTGTAGTGGAGTAATTGGATAAACTCTCACTCTGCTCAATTTCAGAACCTGATATTTGATAATGAAAAGCTGCAGGCACTTGTGGATTTCCCTGTTCATAATTGGCACTTCCTACCAATAAATTGGACCCCTCTTCTGTATTCCATCCGAGTATGGTAGTCTGATCACCCGGTGCAATATCGTTAAAGGGAGGTTTGTCTAAAGGTTGAAACGAACCGTCTCCCTGGCTTGCAAATACGCCCGGCGCCCCTCCCTTTCCCGAAGCGATAATCAAGTCGTCATTACCATCATTGTTGATATCCATCCAGCTAACACCCGGACCGAGCTGACTAAGTTTTACCGGCAAAAGCGGCTGTAACTCCGAATCGTTAAAGGGATCTTCATGGTGAGTATGCGCGATACGGTCTGAGACATCCTCAAAGATTGATTTCTGATCAACTATAGAACTATCGTCCGTATTCGCTGGAGGTTGAGCCCCCCACTTATTGATCTCATAAATTCTGTTGGATTTCACATTCTCGATTTGACTTTTCTGTCCATCCGGCCAAACTACCTCAATGGTATAGTCAGTATCTTCAGCTGCCGCAAACATCGCAACCGGGGTTGATCCGGAAAGATAGTCGCCCCCGGCAGAAAGCTGTTTTTCCTGCGGCATTTCTCCGCCTTTCAACCTGACCTTAGCTCCGATACCACGACTATTGGAATTTTCTCCCTTTAACCGGACTAAAATGCGGGGAGCATTGGTTTTATTTTCAAATACAGCGGCCGATCTATTAAGGCGATTACTTACAAAATCCAGATCTCCATCGTTATCCAAATCAGCTGTGGCTAGACCGTGAGAAACATCCTCTTCACGAAATCCCCATTCCGTACTTTGGTCTTGAAAGGTAAGATCACCGTTATTCATGAGGAATTTATTCTCGAGTTCCAGCGAAGGGGCCCGGTCGACCAATTCATCATAATCTTCATCCATATTACGGCCGTCACGAATCATTCCTGTCTGCGTATCAATATCCAGGATATCGTAGGTAAAACCGGTATTTACAATCAGGTCCTCGTACCCATCAAGATTGATATCCATAAAACGGGTAGCCCACGACCACTCTGTAGCTTCACTATTGCTGAAGTATGAGATCTCTGTATAGGTTTCGTCCTCCCTTTTCAGATACATGGAGTTACGATTATACTGGGGAGTGGCTTTTATCTTATCCGTACGGTCTGGGGTGGGATCATCCGAACCTGCCTGCCGGAGGCGGCGTTCATGCTTTGGACTCAGCATCTCGGTAACAAAAATATCCAACTCTCCGTCACGATTGATATCAGAAAAGTCCACTCCCATGGCGGCAAAACTCATGTTACGTATTGCTGACCATTGAATTGCCCGAAATGTACCGTCCCCCTGATTAATCCAGATTCGATCGCGGGGATAAAAGTCATTGCATACATAAAGGTCGGGCAGGCCGTCGTCATTTAAATCCTGGAACTTTGCTGTTAAACCCCAATCCGGACGTAATCCAAGCGGTTCTCCATCTTCATCCAGAAAAACCTTCTCCGTATCCGTAACTTTGTGAAAAGTTCCTCCCTCGTTAATATAAAGCTCATCCTCCTCTCCCGACTCCGCGGCCCCAGACAGCCTGTTATCTTCGGTCATAAACAGGCGGTAATGCTCATCAAATGGAGGAACCAGCGTAAAGGGACCGGTTTGATTTTGTTCGTTGTATGGCTCTTTTAAAATATTATTCCACTCCAGTTCTTCGGTGGTATAAATATCTTTAACTGATTGTTCTTTGTAATTTGTCACATACAGATCAAGATCTCCATCGCCATCTATATCTGCAAGATCCATTGTCATACTCCCTTTTGCTGAACCCAGCCCGCTGTCTTCTTTGAGTGTAAAGTTGCCGGAACCATCATTGATATACAGCACATTTTCCTTATGCATGGCTGTAATTAACAGGTCGAGATCCCCATCACTGTCAACATCAGCAAAGACAACTCCCGTGGAATAGAACCCTTCATGAGCGACGCCCGCTTCATCGGTAATATCTTTGAATTCCATGCCGCCTAAATTTTTATACAGCTTGTTCGGGCCGTCCAAACCGGCAAAATAGAGATCAACCAGTCCATCACCGTCAATATCTCCCGCGGCCACTCCGGAGCCATTCAGGTAGTGGCGGTTTTCTGTAATTTCCTCCTCGGAAATGTGGTTCTCAAACTGAATGTTGGTTTGGGAGTCCGAAAGTGATTGGAATCCCGTCCCACCCCAAAAGCCCGGAGACACCTCCGCCCAGCGAAAGTGTTCTTCTTCATTCCATTGCAATTCAGGTGAGGAAGAGCAACCCGTAAGCAATATAAGGCACAGCATCATACAGAATCCAACCCCACGAGCGCAGGGAGCCGGAAAAGTGTATGGAACTCGCTGTCTCATATTTACAATGACTACCTCAGACGATTGATCGTATAATATACCCGATTATGTACAAGAGTATCTCCGCTCTCCGATTTTAAGTTCTCAATCCGCATATCATAAATAAAATCGGGATCCAGTTTCTCCAGCTGCAGACTCACTTTTTTGCGATCATCGGATACTTCCGCTCCGGTTACCTTAATCTCTTTGATGCCATAACGATCCGAACCGTAGGCCTCATGGTATTTATAATAATATCGCTCAAAATTATAGTTCTCTGGTTGGGAAGCGAGTTCCGGATCCACAGGCTTGGTAAATGTCAATTCAAAACCCGTTTCAGTAAGACTCATATTGAGGACTTCCATAGGCACGTTACCATTCCAGGTAATCTTTTGGATTCCCTGGTCCCCCGGCCATCCGTGATCGGTTTGACCTACCCATAGATCACCTTCGGGCGAAAAGGCCAGCCTGTTATTTCCGATATTTAATCCTGTAGAATCTATAAAGGAGGTAGTTGCTCCCTGGAACACTCCCTGCACTTTTTCAAGCATTACCCGCACTATTCTCTTATGATTCATCTCTCCCACAAGCATCTGTCCTGTAAAAGGCCCAAACTTCCCACCAGTCCGATCGATCAGTGGCTGAGTGGGAGAGTTTACGAAAAATCCATGAGGAAACTGCAC
>CAYXVW010000090.1:3274-9675 GCA_964468695.1 uncultured Balneolaceae bacterium
GATCGATCAGTGGCTGAGTGGGAGAGTTTACGAAAAATCCATGAGGAAACTGCACTGCCGCCTCAGTACGCATTTTATCCAATACGGGAACGGGCAACTCCAATGGTTCAATATCTTCAAATCCTTCTTCCCAAACGAGGCTGGGAGCATGCCCGTAAAAATGATCTTTTCTGATGTGATACAGTTTACTGGTTCCGAGCCAGTCACCCTGGTTATCTGTAACAAATAAGTTACCCTTATCATCTATCTCAAGACCGTTGGGGGATCGCACTCCACTAGCCCAGGGAATGGTCGTTCCATCTGGTTTTACCTTCAGCACCCAACCCCTGTAGGGAACTGCCGAATACATACGTCCCTTGCGCCCGGCAGGTGAAAACTCTCCCCGCATAATATCGTACACATCCGCCATCGCCGAAGCAGTGTTCAACGAGATATAGAAATCCCCATCTTCATCAATTTCTGGTCCGTAAGCAAATTCAGCGTAATTTCCTGACATGCCAAAATCATCGGTAACTGTTTCGTACAGGTCAGCTTTTCCATCCTTATCGGTATCAGTAACTCTGGTTAATTCTGCACGCTGCATTACATAAACTTCATGATTGGAAACCGCTTTAATCCACAAAGGGTCCTGCAGTCCATAAGCAAACAGATCCCATTCTTCGGTTTCAGGATTATAGGTCATCACCTCACCACGCCTAAAACAGGCAATCATTCTTCCATCGGGCAGGAAATCAAGTCCTCCGGTTTCCACACTCAAGCCTTCAGGCGTTTCAATAGTTTCAACGCTGTACGCCGGTCCTTCGGGCTCCGTATCTTCCTGCTGACAGGCTGAACTTAAAAGGCCAACCATAAGAACACCAATAATCAGTATTCTACCAGAGGAATTGCTTTCAAAAAAACTTATGCGACGAAATGACTGGCATTTTAATGTCGCTCTCGATAATAGTTCAGATACCCTTAATTTTTTGTTAGGCATTAGATTCTGAAATAAATTCAGAATGACACCGGTCATACTAAGTTTTCTAAAAATTTTTTGTATTCTATACTTCATCCTACTCTTCTGAAACGATTGATATTGTAAACTCCTTGGCCTCTTCGGGTGTCAGTTTTATTCGGTTTCCTTCTCTTTCACCTTCAGAGAAATCGATACTGACATTATCATTGTCACTTAGCATATACCAGATCGGCTCCTGTACATTTTCCAGCATATAATTTATCTGAAAGCCCGGTGTGATTTCTGCCGGTAAGATCAGTTCATGTACCGTAATATCTCCCATCTTGTATTTAAATTGTGGATATCCATCGACCATGCGGTACCCCTGGAAATTCGGCTCCGGAATGGAATCCGGATTAGAGATCCGAAACGGAAAACCGGTGGTATTTCGGTAGTAGATATCTCCCACCACTTTTGCGACTTCATGGGCTTTATCATCCCACTGATCACTGGCATCAATATATCCGCCATCCCACGCGTAGCGGAGAAAACTGTAGCCTGCATCCCAGTTATATGATTGTTCTTTTTCCATTCCCACGGCAATGGCAGCCGGACTTGATTCCGGCATAAAGAGACGGGTAAGTGTAGGCTTTTCCATTGGATACGGATGCATGGAACCGGAATCTGCCATTTCATCCCGTACCTGTTCCGGTATATTGGGATCTTCCTCTATTGGTGGCAATTCATCCGGGCTGTTGGTAACATAAATAGCCCCGTACATAACCATTCCATGGGCGGGATAGGTACAGACATAGGGATAGACTCCCTCGTCTTCGGGGACCTCAAATACCACAGAAGCTTCATCACCGGGATCAAGGAGCGGCGTGCTCACCAAGACATCCGATGTACTGGGAACATAATTGTTTTCCATACCTTCCTCTCCCATAGATTCGGCCAGCTTGACTACATTCATACGGGTACCGGGCTTGACAATGAGCAGATTATGTATCATCTCGTCGTCATTCTCCAGATTGATCCGAATAGTAGAACCAGGCTCAGCCACCAGACGGACCTCATCATATTTTAATCCCGAAATAGCCTTGATCTCAATGGTTCTATCCACGGCTGTATTACTTTGAGCCAGCGAATCTGTAGACCAAAACACAGAAAAAGAAATAAGAAAACAAACCAAGAACGGGAAATACCGATATCGATGGAGATTATTACTACAACGTTGCTTCTGCATTAATTTCTAATTCTATTGAAGATGATTTGTGAATTAATATAATCCTTATTCAGCAACCACTCCTCATCCTTTCCCACAAAAACATTTAAAGGGATATATTTTTATCACGATCGGTAACGGGACGATGAGTGGATTGGAATTACAGCTTTACCAGCTTTCTAAAAATCAGGATTATTTATTCCAATCTTATCGGCTCTTTTTATATGCCTGAGTGGTCAGATAGTATTTCGTCAGCATATTTTTTCTTTCCCACTCGGGAATTTCGCCGTCGACAAGATATTGCAAATACTGTTCGGTAACCTGGGCAAAATGAGCTTCATGACCAACCCGGTGTTCATCGGGTATAACCACCTGCCATCCATCCGATGCGTCGTTTAGTGAAAGGCCGGGATATTCTTCGGCAATTTCATCAATGGCATCCTGCAAAGCAGCTTCATATTGATCATCAACACTATCATTGACCGGCTCGACATACAGAGTGGGGACATAGTCCTGTTCTTCTCCTTGTCTGATCACCAAGTTAGCCTTACTTCCCCGCATAATTGAATAGTGAGTATCTCCGCCTTCAGCAGACTGATATCCCCATTCAACTGAGACCTTCCCGTGAACTCCATTCACTTTAAATATAAAGGAACCATTGGAATAGACTTCCAGATTATTTTCATCATTCAGATCTTCTTCAAGATAATCAGGATAAGGCTCCATTTCAGTGACTTTTTCAAACTCAGTGGGTGTCATCTCGGTAGCCCACCGGTCGGCTTCCACAACTTCTACCTGTGTGGTATCTATCCCTTCGCCCGGAAAGGTTTCCCAGAGAATCATATCGACAAGGTGTGTGGAAACATCAACAATCGCCTCTCCCTGCTGGTCAACATCAAAAAACCAGCCGGGTCGAATTAATGGATTTCCGGAAACATACTTAAAGAAATAGTGTACGCTCTCTTTAGTAATAGCCGGATTTTCAGGAGTACCTTTCTCCAGTGTCCCGAAAACATCGGAATATTGTGAAAGTTTCCGTTGTAAAAGAGTGGTAATCTCAAAACGTTCGGTCATGATGTCATACAGCAGGACATCATTTTCCTGGGCCTGGGCCAGCGCCTCCTTAAGCATTGGGAACTTCTCAGGTTTAATAACCATCGGCTTGTCAGCCAACACATTTAATCCTGCGTCTACCGACTGTTTAATATACTGTGTTTTCTTAGCATTATTGCCGGAAAGCACAACTACGTTCCCCGGCCGTTCTTCCAACATTTTCTCAAAAAAATCGGGCCCGGTATAGACTTCTTCGACCCAGTTCGTTGGGTTTTCTTCACGGTTGTTATACTGTTCAATCCGCTCTAAATGCAGTTCGAGGTCCTTTCCTTCAGGAGCATATACATGCACCACGGAATCAACCTGATCATATCCATATTTTTGAACCAGGGCGGCATGGAAATGACCCGGATCCACCGTCATTAATTTCACCTCGTTATCGGCACCTGTAAACTCATTTTCCGGACTTACATTATTATTGGAATCAGAGTTTGAACAGGAATAAAATGCTAAAGACAGCATAAACAAAAACACGTACGATTTTAAAGATAAGTTCTTCACTTCTTTCCTCTTTTTAAATTCAGATGCCTGCTTACTTTCATTATCATTATAAGATTAAAATAATGTAGTAAACAGGCATCAAATATGATAAAATACCAGTATTAGTTTATAATAAAATTATAATTTAAGTCCATCTATATACCTAATACCCCAGGGAGAACGTTGTGAACGGGAAAGCATAGAATTCGCTTCATCGTCGTTCTTAAAGCGTTCATTAACCGGATCCCAATGCAACTTCCGGGGCAGTTTCATTGCAATATGAGATATCAGACAGGCGCTGCAGGATCGGTGAGCTATTTCCGCAGGAGCAACCGTTAATTCCCGGGATTTAATACATTTCAACCAGTTGTCGTGCTGCTCCTGGCTTTCATAAAGATGAATTTCATTCTCCCCGATTTCTGACTCCAGAATTTTCGGATCACTTGCCTGGAAGGGCTCTTCCTTTTCCTCACCTTCTTCACCGGTCTCCGGATCGCTGTCCGTAACGCCTACTTCCCCACGCTTAACATAGATCCAGCCGTCAGATCCTTCAAAACGGACGCCCTGTTTATTATCTCCCCCGACGGTCATCACAACACCATTGGCATACTTCGCTGTTACCTGGAAATCGCCGTGAACATTCCAGAGACCTTCGTAATTCGGATCATCTGTAGGAAACTGGGCCGTAGCTTCAACTTCAACCGGACCTGTATATTCGGCGCCCATTCCCCAATGTGCTGTATCAATATGATGTGCGCCCCATCCGGTAATCATACCTGCACTGTAGGCCTCTATTCGAAGCCAGCCCGGACGTGAATAGTCTTTTTGAGGATGTACTCTCTGTTCCGTATATGGTACATCTGGAGTTGAGCCCAGCCACATATCATAATCCAGTCCTTCAGGAATTGACATGGGCGTCGGATTCCCTCCACCAGGATCTCCAGGCAGGCCGACCTCCACCCTCTGGAGTTCACCTATACGTCCATTACGCACCAGCTCACATGCCTGCTTAAACTGTGGCCATGGATTAACCGAGCGCTGCTGGCTACCGATTTGAAAAACCGTACCCGTACGGTGAATAATATCACTCATGGCCCGTCCCTCTTCAACCGTTAGAGACGCCGGTTTTTGCAGATAAATATCTTTTCCGGCCAGGGCTGCCTCAATAGCTGGCTGGGCATGCCAGTGATCCGGGGTACTGATAATGACAGCATCAATTTCAGGATCTTCCAGCATCTCACGATAATCCTGATAGACATCTACATCCACATAATTTTTCTTGCCTTTTTTCTCGGCATAATACTTTTCTACAAATGCCTTGCCATCCCGGGCACGGTCTAAATCCACATCACTGACTGCAACCACACGTGCCACATCATTTTTCATCGTTTCAGGCAGGTCATGTCCCCGGGCAATACGGCCAAAGCCGATCTGTCCAATGTTAATCTTTTCACTTGGCGGATTAGACCCCATTACCGAAGAGGGTACGATGGAAGGAGCAAAAAAGAGTCCTGCTGTCCCCATAGCCGATGTTTTTAAATATTCACGTCGCGACATCTTGCTGCTATCGTTATTTTTCTTATCCATAATAATACTCCAAAATTTATATTTAGCTTTGATTAATTTATTAGAGAGATCCTCCCGATACTGCCCATTCAATACCACCCAGAATATGCTTTATAAAGACGGGGTCATCATAGTCCTCTACACTGTGGCCTAATGTAGTATACCAGGAACGTCCACCTTCAAACTCATGATACCAGGCCAAAGGAAATTTATCTCCATAAACCTGCCCGGGATATTCGGCTTTTTCTTCATCCTCAACCGTGGTCATATCTGCATGCAACAGCACATTCACATTGGGATTCAACTGTTTGAGATAGTAGCATTCGTCTTCCCGTACCCAACTATTTGGTAGAAATGAGGTGGAAGGATGCGTTTTATCCGTCACTTTTACCGTAAATTCCTGGAACGGAGCATGCCGGTGAAAAGTACCTCCCACCAGACTCCAAAACCAGGGCCAGTCACGCTCTGCCCCGGAAGTCGAGTGAATACCCACGAAGTTTCCTCCCGACTTCATATAGTTTTGCAAAGCCTCTTCCTGTTCAGGAGTGTTAAAAATATCATTATTAGTATTGGAGAAGATCAGGGCATCGTATTTTTTTAGATTTTCTTCTGTAAAGTCCGCCGGATCTTCAGAAGCATCTACCGTAAAATCATATTTTTTACCAAGTTCTTCAATTGCTTCAATACTATTTGGGATATTGTCATGTACATATCCCTCCCCATTTTTGGTATAAACCAATACCCGGCTTCCGTTAAGCACTTTTTTCTGAACCTCCACCCTGGGTGGATTTCCAAAATCCTGCCAATAACGTTCCGCATCGCCGGTTTTTATCTTTCCATCATATACCATCATGCGATATTTAAGACTATAACTGTTCCCCGGCTCCAACTTCCAATCCTGCTCCTGGGCGGGATTAAAATTAAAGTAGACATTCTCTTCTCCCCCGTTGGCTCCTTCCGGCCATATTCTAAGTTGCTCGGGGAAATTTTGATTGCCCGGATGCGTCATAAACAAGATTCCGGAAGTCCCCGATTCTGTTTCCGACACACCATTGATATCAGTCCACCGGGCCCTGGTGGCGT